>CAZCHW010000020.1:0-12627 GCA_964498375.1 uncultured Syntrophomonadaceae bacterium
TGCAGAAGCGATAGAAGTTGCTTTCAACCGGGCTGCCAGGTCTGACTTTGACCGACCTGAACAGCCTGACCGATGGAGGGGTGGTACCCCCGTTACTGTTGCTCTGCTCGGTTATCCCTATGCAGTGTTTGATCCTTACATCAGCGCCGGCGTTTATGACAAGCTGCTTAAGCTTGGTGTCAATGTAATTACTTTTGATCAGGTGCCTGTAAAAGAAATGCGCCGTTATTCTAAAGTATTACCGCAAAATTTTTTTTGGTATTACAGTAACCAGGTCTGTTGGGCCGGGCTGTATATGCTTGAACATAAAGAGCGGGCAGACGGCATTATTCATGTCACTGCCTTTGGCTGCGGTCCCGACGCAATGGTTGATAAAACACTTGAACTTGAAGCCAAGCATGCCGGGGTGCCCTTTTTAAGCTTAACGATAGACGAACATACCGGTGAAGGAGGTGTGCAAACCCGCCTTGAAGCTTTTGTTGATATGCTCTGGGCCAGGCAGGCCAGAAACAGGGTGGGTTAGCAGCAGATGGGTAAGGTATATTTAGGTATAGACGTTGGATCGGTTAGCACAAACCTGGTGATGCTTGATGCCGAAAACCGGGTTTTAGCCTATGAATATTTAAGAACACGCGGCCAGCCAATCCAGGTGGTGCAGGAAGGGCTGCGCAACCTCGGGCCCAAGCTGCCTGGCGGTTCCATCGTTGGTGGAGTTGGTGTCACCGGCAGCGCCCGTAATTTAATCGGTGTGGCGGTCGGAGCTGACGTGGTTAAGAATGAAATTACAGCCCATGCGATTGCCGCAGATCTGGTTCAGCCGGGAGTACAAACTGTGCTTGAAATCGGTGGCCAGGATTCTAAAATCATTATTCTGCGCCATGGGGTGGTTGTTGATTTTGCCATGAATACTGTTTGCGCTGCTGGAACCGGTTCTTTTCTCGATCATCAGGCCGCGCGCATCGGTATTGCAATCGAAGAGTTTGGAGCTCTGGCCTTGAAAAGCAAGAGCCCTGTCCACATTGCCGGCCGCTGTTCAGTATTTGCCGAATCTGATATGGTTCACAAACAGCAAATGGGGCATTGTATTGAAGATATCATTGCCGGCCTTAGTGAAGCTCTGGTGCGAAATTATTTAAACAATGTCGGCAAAGGCAAGGAAATTCTTGCACCGGTCGTTTTTCAGGGCGGGGTGGCGGCAAATGTTGGCATCAAGGCTGCTTTTGAAAAGGCGCTTGAGCATGAAATAATTGTTCCCGAGTATTATCATGTAATGGGAGCGTTCGGATCAGCAGTTCTGGCCCGTTACTCTATGGAGGAAGAAACTGAATCAAAATTTCGTGGTTTTGCCCTGAGCGATCTGGAATTTGAAGCCAGCACATTTACCTGTGACGGTTGTCCGAACATCTGTGAAGTGGTGAACCTTTCACTTGATGGCAAACTGCTGGCTCGTTGGGGTGGCCGATGTGGAAAATGGGAAGATGTTGATTCAGAGCCGGTAGCAGCTGATCGGGTTAAATAGTATTGATTCTGAATTGTTGTTGAAGGTTGAGTTTTGCATATGTTTATAATATGATATAGGTTACAGATTGACTGACCAGCAGTACCAATAGCAGGGGGTGATCGATGAGTAGCGAACGCTCTGCAATGCTTTAGAACGACTAAATATAAGGGGGTTTGTCTAAAAGATGAAAAAGTATTTAATTCTTATGCTGGTAGCGGTTTTCGCCATTGCCATGATGGTTGGCGGATGTGGACCGGCTGAAGATGTGGTCGATGAAATTGAGGATGAAGTTGAAGATGTGGTTGCAGGAGACAGCGACCTGGTGATTGCCATCGGGGCTGAACCTGAAAACCTTGATCCGTTGAAAATGATGTCAGCGCCAGCTGCTACTGTAGCTGAGCATATGGTTGAAACCCTGGTTTACCTGGCAGTTGACGGTAGCCTTGAGCCTGCTCTGGCAGAATCATGGGAACCGGCAGAAGATGGGTTGGCCTGGGATCTTAAGCTGCGTGAAGGTGTAAACTTCCACGATGGAACACCCTTTAATGCCGATGCTGTCAAGTATAACCTTGACCGCTTCATGGGCAAGGGTGAGTTTGATGGCGAGGAAGCTGCTGTATATGCTTTCCTGTTGAGCGAAGTTGACGAAGTTGAGGTAGTTGACGAGTATACAGTCAGATTACACTTGACCCAGGAATTTGCACCGATTGCTTCACACCTGTCGCACTCCTTTATCGGCATGCACAGCCCTGCTTCACTCGATGCCATTGCTGCCGGGGAATATGTTGAAGCTCCCGTAGGAACCGGAGCCTTCAAGTATGTGGCCTGGAACCGTGGTGAAGAGATAGTGATGGAGAAAAACGAAGACTACTGGGGTGGCGCTCCTGCGCTTGACACAGTAACCTTCAAATTTGTTCCTGAGGCAAGCTCACGGGTTATCATGCTTGAAACCGGCGAAGCACATGCGATCATGGCTGTTCCGCCTACCGATATTGAGCGTCTGCAGGGAGTTGAAGATGTAGAAGTTGTTTTTGAAAACAGTGTTCGGGTAATCTATTTTGGTTTTAACCTGGAGGATGAAAAGTTTCAGGACGTCAGAGTTCGCCAGGCGTTAAACTATGCTATCGACAAGGATGCGCTTATCTCCACCATATTCCAGGGTGTGGGAGAGCCTTCCTCGGCGCCGATCGTTCCGGCGGTCTTTGGTTATTCCCAGGTCGGACCCTATGACTACGATCCCGACCTGGCCCGGGAACTTCTTGCTGAAGCAGGTTATGCAGATGGAATGGCAATCGAAATGTTCCATCCGACCGGCCGCTATCCGCAGGATTCTACTGTAACTGAGGCTGTTCAGGCGATGCTGGCAGAAGTTGGTGTAACCGCTAACCTGACCACCTACGACTGGGGCACCTACCTTGATACCGTAATTGTCCCGCCTGAACAGGCAGAGCATGATGTTTACATGCTTGGTTGGGGAACAGTAACTCTTGACGCCGACTATGGCCTCTATGCTCTTTTCCATTCCAGCCAGTGGCCGCCCGCTAACAACGTGTCTTACTATGACAATGCTGAAGTGGATGCACTGCTGGAAGAAGCCCGGGTAACTCCGGACAGGACGGTTCGTGAGCAGCTTTACAAAGAAGCGATCGAGCTGATCTGGGAGGATGCTCCCTGGATTTTCCTGCACAACGAAGGACAGGTTAACGCCGTTCGTTCGAACATTAAAGGCTTGATTCACCATCCGCTGGAAAACATTCTTGCCTGGGATGCTTATATCGAGTAAAGGATTAAGCGGCAGGAATGGTAAGTAGTAAAATGTAAGTACGGGGCAGGGCGCATTAGACGGTTAAGCGTTTACAGTTGCCCTGCCCTGCTGTTATTATTAGCTAAAGCCATTTAACCTGCAGGTCTGCAGCAGCAGACGGCTGCCGGGGAGTTGAGACTTTTGTACGGATATATTGTCAGAAGGCTTATGCTGGCTGTTCCGGTTCTGATTGGCGTTTCGATTCTTGTTTTTGCTATTGTTCGTTTTATTCCGGGTGATCCTGCCCGCGCCATCGCCGGTGTCCACGCCAGCCCTGAATTCATTGAGCAGGTTCGCAAGGAATTGCTGCTTGACGAAGGATTACATGTTCAGTACTTTGTCTACATGAAAAATTTGTTGCAGGGCGATATGGGCCGTTCTACTTTTACCCGCCGTCCTGTTACGGTTGAGTTGCGTGAACGCCTGCCTAATACACTTTTACTGGCTGTTACCGCCATGGGTATCGCGACTTTTCTGGGTATGAGCGCCGGGATAATTTCGGCTACAAAACGTTATTCCTTATTTGATAACTTCAGTATGCTTCTCGCCCTGGTTGGTGTGGCCGCGCCTGTGTTTTGGCTTGGGGTCATGTTTCAGTTGCTCTTTTCTGTAAACCTGGGATGGCTCCCTTCGGGAGGAATTGGCAGCTGGAAGCATTTAATTTTACCGGCTTTAACCCTGGGGCTTGCCACTGCGGCTCTGATTGCCAGGATCACCAGGTCAAGCATGCTGGAAGTTTTGCGGCAGGATTACATTACCACGGCGCGGTCAAAGGGTCTGATCGAAAGGGTTGTTACTTACAAGCATGCATTAAAGAATGCCCTGATCCCTGTAGTAACGGTAATGGGTTTACAGTTTGGCACCCTGCTCGGTGGAGCGGTGCTGACTGAAACGGTCTTTTCCTGGCCGGGTATTGGCCGCTTGATGGTCGATTCAATTTTAGCCCGTGATTATCCAGTTGTTCAGGGAGCAGTTCTATTACTGGCAATCTTTTTTGTGATGATCAATCTTTTGGTTGATGTTATATACGCTTTTCTAGATCCACGTATCAGTTATGGCTCGCAGGAGGTGGAGTAGCATGAATGCCAAAAGTCAGGTTGACCGGAATTGTAAATTGCCTACTCCCAAGCGCGAAACCGAACTTCACCAGGTCTGGCGGCACCTGCGCCGCAATCGTTTGGCAATGGCTGGCCTGGTTGTATTGGCTATCTTTACTTTTTGTGCAATTTTTGCACCCCTGCTTACATCCTATGATCCAATTCAAACTGATTTTGGCAATGCGTTGACCAACCCCGGGGAGACTAATTTTATGGGGACTGACTGGCTGGGCCGCGATGTATTTGCCAGAATTCTTTACGGCTCTCGGATATCTTTAGCTATCGGCCTTATTTCGGTGGCGATCGGCATGGTTATCGGTGTTCCCCTGGGAGCAGTTTCCGGCTTCTACGGCGGCCGATTTGATCTCTTTATTCAGCGGGTAATCGATATTTTAATTGCCTTTCCGGGAATTCTGCTAGCTATTGTGGTGGTGACGGTCCTCGGTGTCGGGGTTGAAAACGTTATGATTGCTGTAGGTATAGCCTCGGTACCGATCTACACGCGTCTGGTTCGCGGTTCTGTGCTGGCAGTAAAGGAACAGGGCTACATAGCTGCTGCCAGGTCGCTTGGCATAGGCGATTTTCGGATTATCACCCGTCATATCATGCCCAATTGTCTGGGACCAATTATTGTCCAATCTACATTCCAGATCGCTACCGCAATTTTATGGGCTGCCGGCCTGGGTTTTCTCGGTCTCGGCGCGCAGCCCCCTGATCCGGAATGGGGTGCCATGCTCAGTAAGGGACGAGAGTACATACGCACATCCCACCACCTTACAACTTATCCGGGGTTAGCTATCCTGTTTATGGTGCTTGGTTTTAACCTGATCGGCGACGGAATGCGCGATGCCCTTGATCCCCGTTCACGCAAGCACCGCTAAACAGCCCGATTCGTAAGGCAAATGTAGATAAAGGAAGGGAATCGATGGATTACTTGTTAAGGATAGAAGATCTGCAGACAACCTTTTATACTGACGATGCGGTAATCCGCGCCGTCGATAAAGTATCTTTTAACGTCAAGCCTGGTGAAGTAGTCGGTCTGGTCGGCGAGTCAGGCTGTGGTAAAAGCGTTATTTCCCTGAGCATAATGCGGTTAATTCAGGACCCGCCCGGCAAAATCGAAGGGGGGAAAATACTTTTTGAAGATAAGGATCTGCTTAAGCTCGATCAAAAGCAGATGCGCCGTATCCGTGGCAACGATATTGCCATGATCTTTCAGGAACCGATGACCTCTTTTAATCCGGTTTACAAAATTGGTGACCAGGTCAGTGAAGCAATCCGCTTGCACCAAGGGCTTGATAAAGTGTCTGCCTGGCAGGAGGCGGCGAGAATGCTGGAACTGGTGGGGATTCCCCGGCCTAATGAGATTATTAATGATTACCCTCATCAACTCAGCGGGGGGATGCGTCAGCGGGCGATGATCGCCATGGCATTGTCCTGTAACCCAAAATTGCTGATTGCTGACGAACCGACGACTGCTCTTGATGTGACCATTCAGGCTCAGATTCTTGAACTAATGAAGGACCTCAAGGACAAAATAAATACCGCGATTATTTTTATTACGCATGATCTGGGAGTTATTGCCGAAATGGCCCAGCATGTTGTGGTTATGTATGCAGGAAAAATTGTCGAGGATACTGATGTATATTCGCTCTTTAACGAACCGCTTCATCCCTACACTGCAGGGCTTATCCGCTCGAAACCAAAGCTCGAGGAGGAAAAAGAGCAGCTTGAATTTATTCCCGGCACGGTACCCAACCCGATGGAAATGCCCGGTGGCTGCGCTTTTAACCCCCGTTGTCCTGAGGCGATGGAGATTTGCTGTAGTGAAATGCCTGATCTGATTGAGCCAAAACCGAATCACCTGGTCAGGTGCTGGCTTTATCAGAAGGCGAAGGCCGGGGAGGTGAGTAAATGACCGCCGTTGAACCGATGCTTGAGGTGCAGGACTTAAAGAAATACTTTCCAATTAAAACAGGCGTTTTTTCCCGGGTGGTCGGTCATGTGAAAGCTGTGGACGGCATTAATTTGCGAATCTACCCCGGGGAAACCTATGGCCTGGTAGGCGAGTCGGGCTGTGGCAAATCGACTGCCGGGTTAACAATTTTACGAATGCTCAATGCAACCGGGGGCTCAGTGCATTACAAGGGCAGGGATATTCTCTCTATGGGTAAAGAGGATATGCGAAATTTGCGCAAAGATATGCAGGTTATTTTCCAGGATCCATTTAGCTCGCTTAATCCCAGGATGACTGTAGGTGAAGCTATCGGTGAAGCCCTGGAAGTACACGGGCTGGCTACCGGCCGAAAACGTCAGGACAAAGTGGAAGAAATCTTAAAGGTTTGCGGGCTTGACACCTATCATTATGGCCGCTATCCTCATGAGTTTTCCGGAGGGCAGAGGCAACGGGTGGTTATTGCCCGGGCCCTTGTTTTAGAGCCCCAGTTTATTGTAGCTGATGAACCGATTTCTGCCCTGGATGTTTCAATCCAGTCCCAGATTATCAACCTTCTGGAAAAGCTGCAGGAGCAATTTGGACTAACCTTTTTATTCATTTCACACGACCTTAGCGTGGTTAAACATATGGCTGATCGTGTCGGGGTTATGTACCTTGGCCGCCTGGTTGAAGATGCCCCAAAGAAAGAATTTTACAGTTCACCACTTCATCCCTATTCGCAGGCGCTGTTATCGGCAGTGCCAGTTATGGTTCCGGGAGCGAAGAAGGAAAGAGTTATCCTCAGGGGCGATGTTCCCAGCCCGGCGAACCCGCCTTCGGGCTGCACCTTCCATACTCGCTGCCCCAGGGCAGTTGATATTTGCGCAATTGAAGTCCCCCGGTTAAAAATAGTAGGGCCCGATCACTATGCCTCCTGCCACCTGGTAGACGAGGTAAACTGACCCGGTTAAGTTTTGTTGAAGGAGGAATTACCTATGGCCTTAGCGCCTGAAACTATTTTAAGCGAACTGATCCAAATTAACAGTACCAACCCGCCCGGTAATGAAACTGCCGTAGCGATATACCTGAAAAAAATATTTGACCAGGCCGGGAATAAAGGAGAAATAATTGAACCTGAAGAGGGACGGGGCAGTTTTCTGGTGCGGATCGGCAGTGGCCCCAAAAAACTGCTCTACCTGGCTCATGCAGATGTTGTTCCTGTAGGCGATGGCTGGGATTTTGAACCCTTTTCCGGGGAAATCGTTGACGGGGTAGTTCGTGGGCGAGGTGCGCTGGACTGCAAAGATTTAATCGCTGCCGAAGTTTCAGCAGCAATCCAGCTGATAGAAGAAAAAGCGCCCCTGCAGGGCGAGCTGATCATAGCTGTTACAGCAGATGAAGAAATGGGGGGTCGCCTGGGGGCCGGTTATCTGGCGGAAAGACGGCCGGAATTGATCAAGGCCGATTATGCCGTAAATGAAGGAGCCGACCAGCCGATTGTAATCAATGGCAAGCTGGCCTATTTTTTACAGGTAGGAGAAAAGGGAACAGCCTGGTGTACCTTGAAGGCAAGCGGGAAGTCCGGTCACGGCTCGATTCCCACCCTGGCTGATAACGCCGTGGTTAAAATAGCCCGGGCAGTAAGCCGTTTGAATAATTACCGTGCGGAAGTGGTTGTAGTTCCCGAGGTTGAAAAGTTATTAAAATCGCTGGCTGAGCTGTGTGGTATAAAAATTAGAGGCTTTTCTCCTGATGACGTTGACGAGCTTTTGGAACAGCTACCTTTAGAAAAAGCCTTTGTCGAAGCACTGCGTTCGATGACCCGGATGACTGTTTCGCCAAATCAGATCCGCGGTGGAAATAAAACAAATATTGTCCCCGATTATTGCGAGGCTGAGGTGGATATCAGGATTCTTCCGGGCCAGGATTGTGAATATGTCGAAAAAGAACTGCGCCGGATAGTAAGCAGTGATATTGAAATTGAATTCAATGAATACAGGGCTCCGTCTTTCTCAAGTTCGAGGGAACCATTTTACAAATTGATGGAAGAGATAACTTTAGAGCTGGCTGGAAGTCAGGCGATCTGTTTACCGGTTATTTCTGCCGGTTCGACTGATTCAAAATTTTTACGCAGTACAGGAATTCTTGCATATGGAATCGGACACATGGCCGCAGGATTTGATCAGGAGGCCAGGACAACGGTTCATGGACGCAATGAACGGATTGATGTAAACAGCTTGCGCCTGAAAACAGAATTTCTCAAGGAGCTGGCCAGGCGTTACCTGGCCTGATAACGGAGGTTGAAGCAGTTGAAAGTTGCATACGGTCATATGGGGACCCTGACCCCGATCGTCGAGATGATAGTGGAAGAGCTTGGTCATGAATCAATTACACCTCACCGGCCAACCCGCCAGACTCTGGCCCTCGGGGCAAAGTATGCGCCTGAGTTTGCCTGCATTCCTTTTAAAATTGTGCTCGGCACCTATCTTGAATCCCTTGAGCGTGGTGCCGATACCCTGGCCAGTGGTGGAGGTTACGGCCCCTGCCGGGCCGGCCTTTATGGGGAGTTGCACGGTCGTATCCTGAGAGATCTCGGGTACAACCCCGAATTTATATTTTTCTGGCCGCCGCTGAAAAAGCCGCTGCATTTCATGGGGCAGCTAAAAAAGCTGAAAGGGAAAAAGAATTGGTGGCAGCTCTGGCAGGCAATTAAAAAAGCATATATTAAATTATCCTACATAGATGAACTTGAATTAATGGCTCAGAGGATCAGGCCGTGCGAACTGAAAAAGGGTAGTGCTTCAAAAGCTTTTGAACAGGCGCTTAAAATGATGCGTCCGGCAAAGACTATTCCTCAAATCAGGGAAGCCGGAGAAGAGGCAAAGGCACTCTTTAACCAAATTACGATAGATCAAAGCCGGCAACCCTTAAAAGTTGGAATTATTGGTGAAATATATGTGCAAATTGAACCTTTTGCCAACTTCTTTCTTGAAGAAACCCTCGGTAACATGGGTGTTGAAGTGCGCCGCAGTATTTACCTGACCAGTTATGCACATCATGATGTGCTTTCAACCCGGGGCGATATGGGCAGCCGCAGCTTGGCTATACCCTATCTGGCCCAAAAAGTAGGTGGCCATGGGCAGAACAGTGTCGGAGACATTATTCGTTATGCAAAAAATGGTTTCGACGGGGTTGTGCAGCTGGCCCCCTTTTCCTGTATTCCGGAAATTGTTGCTAAAAGCCTGGTGCCCCGCCTTAGTAAAGACTATGGTATTCCTGTACTGACCCTGTTTATCGACGAGCAGACCGGGGCGGCGGGAATTCAGACCAGGCTGGAGGCTTTTGTAGATCTCATGGAACAACGCCGTTCTGGCAACATTGGCGTTGTTAGGGCTTAGAGGTGCGTTCTGGCTGATCAGTTGGTGTTAAAAATTGGTTTACAGACTATTATCCCCGGCCTGGCTCTGGCTCCAATGGCCGGGGTAACAAACAGACCTTTCCGGTTACTGGCTCGCAGGCAAGGCTGCCAAATATTTGTATCTGAGATGATCAGTGCCAAAGGTTTACTGCATAACAACCAGCGTAACACAAGTTTATTCTACTTTGAAGATGATGAACGGCCAATCGGCCTGCAGCTATTCGGCAGTGATCCGGTTATTCTTGCTGCTGCGGCTGCCCGCCTGGAAGAGCTGGCCCCCGATTTTATTGATCTGAACTTCGGATGCCCCACTAAAAAAATTACCAGAAACGGAGATGGAGGCGCCCTGATGCGCAACCCTAAACTTTGCAGCGCTATTTTCAGTGCCGTGGTCAAAGCGGTCAAATGTCCGGTAACTGTCAAAATCCGCAAGGGTTGGGATGAAAACTCGGTGAATGCCTCTGAAATTGCCGCCCGGGCTGAAGAAGCCGGGCTTGCTGCAGTAACCGTTCACGGCAGAACGGTAGCCCAGGGATACAGCGGCCAGGCTGACTGGCAGGTGATTCGGGAAGTTGCAGAAAATGTTACGATACCGGTAATTGGCAATGGCGATGTCGTCTCAGCTTCAGCAGCAAGAAAGATGTATGAGATCTGTCGCTGCTCCGGGGTAATGGTCGGCCGGGCCGCCCGGGGTAACCCCTGGATCTTTGCGCAGCTGCTGGCTGCGTTTGAAGGCCGGCCCCTGCCGGAACCACCAAGTAAACAGGAGATTATTAATACTGCTCTTGAACATTTTGCCCTGCTGATAAATTTGAAAGGTAAAAATGCCGCAGCTCGCGAAATGCGCCGCCACGCTGCCTGGTATATTAAAGGATTACCTGGAGCAGCACAAGTAAGGCAGAAGCTGATTTGCCTGAACAGCTACAATGAAGCAGAATCAATTCTGCGTGAATTTGCCGGACAGCTTAATTAGAATTGATTGCCTGACCGGTTATTAAGTGCTAAAATGGGAGCGATCACAATAGTGTGCACAGCGACTTTAATTTAAAAGTTTTACCGGAGAGGGCATTCATATGCAATCTGACAGGGTTTTCCGGGTGGGAGAAAAATTAATCAGTCTTAATAAGACAATGCGCCAGGTGGAGCGGGCTCTTGAAATGCGCGAAAAGGGCCTGTCCCAGCAGGAAGCGGCAAAACGGTTAAAACTTGACCGCAGTTTTTTATCACGCGTCGAGTCGATCGGCGAAGTGCGCAAGGGGCGCAGGGTCGCATTAATCGGGTTTCCCCTGGCCAACCGGGATGCCCTGGCGGAAATATGCCGTAACCGTGACCTCGAATTTTACCTGCTTCTTTCGAACAGTGAACGATGGGAGCTGGTTCAGGGTTTGCAGGCTCTCGATTTTTTTAATAAGATGCTTGATTTGGTGACCAAACTGCGCGAATTCGACACCCTGATTATGATTACCTCGGAAAAATGGTTGCATCTGGCAGAAGCTTTGCTGGATGTGCAGATCATTCATATCGATTTAGGCCCCACGCCGATCAGTGAAGATTGTACAGTCGAAGAGACAGAGCTGGACAGCATTCTGGAACAGGTGTTGTCTGATAAATGAAGGGAGCACGTAAAATTTGAAACATGTAGTTGGCATTAGCTTGGGTTCATCTGGCAGAGATCACACTGTTACTGTCGAGTTGCTTGGCAATCAATACAAAATTGAGCGTATTGGCACTGACGGGAATATGGATAAAATGATTGAGATTATTACTGAGTTGGACGGAAAGGTTGACGCTTTTGGCCTGGGTGGCATGGATCTTTATATCTATGCCGTTGATCGCCGCTATACCTTTCGCGATGCCAGGCGGATTGTCAGGGCGGCCAGGAAATCACCGATTGTCGATGGTTCAGGCCTGAAAAATACCCTGGAACGATGGGCAATAGAGTATGTGGCTGCCAATACGGATCTTTTCCAACAACCACAAAAGGTGCTCTTAATGAGCGCCATGGACCGGCTCGGCATGGCCCAGGCTATCGAGGCTGCAGGTGGAATCATGACTTACGGGGATTTCCCATATACAATTGGCCTGCCGATTCCCATCAGGTCGCTGAAAACCCTGGCTGCAGTTGCCCGGGTAATTGCTCCGCTTGTTTGTCAGCTGCCCTTTCAGATGATTTATCCCACCGGAGATAAGCAAAAGGTTAATAAACCCCGGTTCACCAGGTATTTCCATGCAAATGATATAATTGCCGGCGATTTCCATTTCATTCACCGCTATATGCCGGAGGAACTTCCCGGTAAAACTATTATCACGAATACGGTGACAAGCAGTGATGTTGAATTTCTGAGAGAACGCAAATTGAAGCGGTTAATCACTACCACCCCTGAAATGGAAGGGCGTTCTTTTGGGACCAACGTGATGGAAGCGCTGCTGGTCTGCATGGCCGGCGGAGATCATGAACTGTCCGAGGACCAATATAATTTACTGCTCAGGGAACTCGACCTCAAGCCACGGATACTTGATTTATAGGTACGCCCCCTTTCTTGACAATAGACAGGGGAGACCTTATAATATAGCAAAAATTTATGTTCACTAAGCATTGGGTGTCAGGTTAAACTTGACACTATCTTTATCTGCTCAGGCTTCGTTAAAGGATGAAGCCATTATTTATTTATATCAACGATGAAGAATACAACACCAGCGATGTGTTAGTTATCTATACTGTAACAATTACAGGCAGGGAGGCGATTATTAATGGAAAACAGTAATGAGTTATTATTAACTAAGGATGGTCTTGAAAAACTGGAAAATGAACTTAATCACCTGCGTACGGTTAAACGCAAAGATGTGGCAGCGAGAATAAAAGAGGCAATT
>CAZCHW010000021.1:0-12541 GCA_964498375.1 uncultured Syntrophomonadaceae bacterium
CCCTGATTCAATAATACGGTATATTTGGTTCATATCCAGATGTTTGCGGACTTGCTCAGCCAATCGATCATATTCTTTCTCTTTATGATCCCGGTAGCTGGCAGGTAAATCAGGGTATTTAAGCGGTAGCCCGCGTACTTTTCTGATTCCGTTTAAAAGTTTTGTTGTCCAGGCCAGGTTATCGAAAAGGCCGTGCAGATATGTGCCGAAAATATTACCTTTGACATTTACAGCTCCACCTGTCTCGCCGTTCTCCAGACTGAGTAAAGGTGTAACCTTTTGATTATTGACAGTTTGCCCCATATGAATTTCATAGCCAGTTAAAAGCTCCTCTTGCATAAAAGAAAAATAACGGTCATCCCGGTAATGCCAGGTCGCCTTGACCTGACGTGTCAATTTATCCGCCTGCATGGTTGTTTCAAGGTTGAGCATTCCAAACCCGGGGACTTCCTGCAATTTTCCTTCTACTTGATCCGGATCATTTATTTTCATGCCCAACATCTGAAATCCGCCACATATACCGGCTAACAATCCTCCGCTGGCAACATAATCCTTCAGAGCACTTTCCCATCCCATTTCACGTAGAAAAACCAGGTCGGCCAGGGTATTTTTTGACCCTGGAATAATTAACAGATCTGGAGATTTCAGTTCACAGGGCTCACTTATATAAGAGAGGTTTAAATCATCGTATAGCTCTAAAGGGTTAAAATCAGTAAAATTAGAAATACGTGGCAGCAAAATAACCTGGATTTTCAAAGATTCGCCACAGGAGTAGTTCTTAAATCGATCGGTTACGCTGTCTTCGTCATCCAGATTAAATTTCAACATCGGTACAACGCCAATCACCGGAAGGTTAAGGAGATCGGCCAGTTGTTCTAACCCCGGTTCCAATACCCTGACATCTCCGCGAAACTTGTTGATTACTACTCCTTTTAACAGAGCCCTTTCCTGCGTCTCAAGCAGCTGGGCTGTTCCATAGAGCGAAGCAAACACTCCACCACGATCAATATCTCCGACCAACAAAACAGGTGCCTTTAACCGGGAAGCCAAGCCCATGTTTACCAGGTCATTGTCTTTTAAATTAATCTCCGCCGGACTTCCTGCCCCTTCGATTACAATCAAATCATTTTCATCAGCCAGGTTCTGATAGGCCTGGTCAATTACCGGCAAGAGCTCACTTTTCCAGGAATAATAGGCCATCGCCTCCATGTTTCCAACCGGACGACCCATCACAATAACCTGTGAACCCTGGTCTGAAGTAGGTTTAAGTAAAACAGGGTTCATAGTTACTTTCGGTTCTACTCCTGCCGCTTCAGCCTGCATAACCTGGGCCCGGCCCATTTCGCATCCATCCTTGGTCACATAAGAGTTCAGGGCCATATTCTGGGATTTAAAGGGAGCAACTTTGAATCCATCTTGTTTAAAAATCCGACACAGCGCAGCGCAAAGCAGGCTTTTCCCAACAGAGGATGCAGTTCCCTGAAGCATTATTACGCCCTTCATGATTTGCAACGCTCCTCTCCCCTGTTTAAGTTGAACCATCTTTCTGTTTCCTGCACCAGCCTGAGGTTGTCAGCCCGTTGCTTAACCGCAATTCTCAGGTAGAGATGGTTTAAACCGCTGAAATTATCCGCCCGGCGGATCAAGACTCCCCGGCGGGCCAAATCAATTTGAAATTTTTCCACCCTGAAGGTGGGATCAAGGGCCTTGAGCAACAAATAGTTCGCCGATCCCTCAAATACTTTGAATTGACCCATTTCCATGAAACGGCGAGATAAAAATTTTCTTTCATTCTTAATTAATTTTAAGCTTTCTTCAATATAGTCATGTCGATTAAGGCAATAAAGCCCGGCCAGCTGGGCCAGAAAGTTAACCCGCCATGGATCGCCCCATTGTGATATTTCACTGATCGCTTCTGTCGGGCCGGACATGAACCCAACCCGTAACCCCGGCAAACCCCATATTTTAGTTAATGAGACTATCACCCATAAGTTATTTTGGCGACTGAGAGCAAGGCTCTGTTCGGGTCTTCCGGTAAGGGGAATGAAACTTTCATCTATCATCACTTCTGCGCCCAGTTCTGCAGCCTGATCAACCAACCCGAGCAAATCTTTACGCTCGTAGATACTTCCAGTTGGGTTATTGGGGTTACAGAATACTAGCATGTCCCCTCTTTGCAGCGATGCCTTTATTTTCCTGGTATCCAATGATTTCCCGGGGGGCAGGGGATATTCTATTACTTCAGCGCCACTTAAGCGGGCTGCCCGTTCATACTCAGAAAATGCAGGTGCAGGAACAAAGACACGCGGTGGCCGCCGCCAAAGCATTAATAAATGTATTAATTCTGTAGCACCATTACCAAGTAATATTTGTTCTGCCGGCAAATTGAAATATTCAGATAGCTTGTGCCGCAAATCCCGGGCTTGCGGGGTGGGATAGGCTACCATTCCCGCAAGGTGCTCCTTTAAGTGCTCAATCAAACCAGGAGGTGGCCCAAGAGGGTTGATATTACTACTAAAGTCAACCAGTTCCTGTCCATCTGGCTGCCATAATCGCAGGGCAGCAGCTATATCACCCCCGTGACCTCCGGTTTCATCTTGCCTGTATGTATCCAACAAATAATCGCCGCCTCTCTGAATCAGGTGAAAATGTAATTGGTTAAATCCCCGGGTTATATTAACAGCTGCCAGGCCAGGTAAAACCCGACCAGTAACAAGAGCTCACCAATTTCATTAGCCGCTCCGAGTATATCTCCAGATATCCCTCCCAGCCTCCGGGCTGCGTAAAAAGAAAGCAGGTAAGAAGTGAGCAACGCTGCCAGCATACCGACAATTACAGGAAAAGCCAGGCCAGGCAAAAACCAGATTATCAAAGCGATAATCATCACTGCTGCCAGAGAAGCCTTGAGCAAAATCAAAGGGCTTAAACCGCGCAGAAAGAGATCACCCAACCCCTTTTCCCGGGCCGGACCGAACCAGGCCCCACTGAAAACGATCGACCAGCGCCCGGCAACCGGCATTAACAAGAGTAAAAGCGGTAGCAGCTCCACACCGGTTTCAATCAGTAAAAATATTTTCAACAGTGTTACAAGCAGCAAAACCACCGCACCCATAACACCGATCGCACTGTCGCTCATCGCCTGAAAGGCCTTCTCCCGACTGGTGGTTCCAATTAAGCCATCTGCAGTATCGGCAAGGCCATCAAAATGCAATCCGCGGGTTAAAAGAAAATTTAAAAACAGCAATATAACAATAACCGCGGGAAGTGGGAACACCTGGGTTAAAAGCCAGCCTGTACCGGCCAGGACCAGGCCGATTGTTGCGCCAGCCAGGGGAAATGCGGCAGCAGAAGCAGAAAGCTCTTTGCCGTCGGAGCTAAAGTGAACAAAAGGCAAAGGTATGATCGTCAGAAATGCAAGAGCGCGCATGAAACTGTTCATTACAGTCCCACCTCCCGGTATTTAAGCAGCCAGATCAGGACAAATGAGAGACAATAGGCAAGAAGAGCTGTAAATTTATATAATTTAAGGCCATTCGCCAGGTCAGACCCCAGCGGTGCGTTTCCTTCCCGGTTAATCAATGGTCGTCTGACAACTTTACCACCATAGAGATCATCGCCACCGAACCTTACATTTAACACGGCGGCAGCAGCAGCTTCAGGCCAGGCGCTGTTCGGGCTTTCGTGATTCCGCCTATCACGGCGAATGACCCTGATTACCCTGCCGGTTTCTTTTTTATACATGCCGGCCAGCAAAATCAACAGAGCTGTCAAACGAGCCGGAACATAATTAAAGAGATCGTCTACCTTAGCGGCAAAACAGCCAAGGTCAATGTAACGGCTGTTTTTATAGCCAATCATCGAATCAAGGGTGTTGACCGCTTTATATAAAACTACTGCTGCAGGACCACCGATAACGGCAAAAAACAGCGGCGCCACCAAACCATCGGCGCTATTCTCAAAAAGACTTTCCAGCGCTGCCCGGGACAACTCTTCTTCCTGCAAGTTTCCGGTCTCACGGCTGACCAGCATTGCTGTAGCCTGACGGGCCTGACCTATTTTCCCCTTTGCCAGAGCCTCTTTTACCCTGAGCACATGGTGACGCAAATCGCCTCCGGCAAGGGTGCTGTAATAAATATATAGTTCAAGGGCAAAACCTAATGCAACTGATAGACGATAAGCTGCAGCAACCAGCAACAGCGCGATCAGCATAAACCCTCCGGCCACAATCAAAACAATTAAAAACCCGGCAAAACGCAGACCGGTTGACGAATTAAACAATTTTCGGGCCTTTGCTTCGCAAAATTCTATAACCAGGCCAATTAACCGCACAGGGTGAGGCCAGGAAGGCGGATCGCCGATCAGCCAGTCAAGCAGAGCAGCTATCAACAGGGCTAACAGAGATAAATAGTCCTGGCTCATCTATTTAAACCTTTGCGGTATACCACAAAGGACCAACCAGACCTGATCGGCCGCAGCAGCTACAACCTGGTTGACCCTGCCCGAAAGATCCCGGTAAACCCGACCAACCGGGTAATTGGGCACGACCCCCATCCCCACCTCATTGGTCACTATTATGATATCTGCAGGACTACTGCAGGCCTTTTCAGCAAAAAGATTGATATAATCAAGGGTTTGGTCAGCAGCGGCTTCTAATAGTTCTTCATCAGCATAAATATCTTCCCCGTCCCGTACTGCACCATTACGGTCAATGTAGTCTAAAAATCGATTGGTTATTAAGAGGGTAAGACAGTCGAGCAAAATCAGGCGGCCAGGGTGTCCTTCTCTTTCAAGCACCAGGTGTGGTTCCATCGCTTCCTCTATTGTGCGAACTGTTGCCGGCCTTCTGCTTTGATGTCGTTTAACTCTTTCCCGCATTTCTTCATCTTCAACCCGGGCTGTCGCCAGGTAAATAACTTCTTTTCCGCTCTCGGAGGCAATTTTTTCGGCAAAAGTGCTTTTACCACTACGCACCCCCCCGGTAACTAAAACTAAACGGCCCTTACTCGTATTTGCCATTGTTGTCGCCTCCCCGGTCTGCTGCACAAATCCGCTGTTTCAGATCGTCTACATTATTGAGAGCAATAGCTCCCTGTTTCAACAGGCGATCCAGCAACAAAGGAGCTTTTCCTCCACTGTAATCACGTTCACTTACTGTATCCAAATTGATAATGTAAAGAGGTATGCCTTCAGAAAGGGCTATTTCCACTTCGTCGAAGATAGGTAGATTGCCATCGCCAAAAGCTATAGGCGGAATAACTACAGCATCTGCTTCCCTCAAAAACTTTAAATGATTAGCCCGGTGCTCGTCCTTTAAATTAGTAAAGGGGGGAACGATAATAACCGGCAAACTGTGAAAATGGGCGTAACGGCAACCACTATCTTGGGCAGAAACAGGCCCAATCGACAGGCGGCATCCTCCCTGGGTCAGCGCTTCAAGCACTGGCAGGGCTTCTTCTCCCCCGCCAATCACATGGACCCTGGGGCCTGACAGCCTCTGTGCATCGGGCTGCGGCCCTTTTACCACACTAACTTGCAGGACCCCGTGCAGGGGGTGTCGGAATGTTGAAGCCGGAACTCCGTATGACTTTTGAATGTTTTCCGGGGTTATCACTTCCTCTGCCCTTCCAGCTGCTAAAACCCGGCCGTCGGCCAATAGGATAAAGCGGTTAAAATGGTGAACAGCCAGGTTAATATCATGAATTGCTGCAATTACAGTTACTCCCTGTTCCCGGTTCAGGCGCGAAGCCAATTCAAGCAGCATGGACTGGTAGCCGATATCAAGGTTTGCTGTCGGCTCATCAAGCAACAATACACGGGGTTGCTGGGCCACTGCCCTGGCCATTATTACCCGCTGTTTTTCTCCACCACTTAAAGCTGCAATTGAACGACCGGCCAGGTGGGAAACACCGGTCAGCTCCATCGCTTTATTAACAATTTCATAATCGTGCTGCTCTTCCTTTTGAAAACGAGCCAGGTAGGGAAACCGGCCCATCATCACTATATCTTCAACAGTAAAATCAAAGTCAGCTGCGGTTTCCTGAGGAACAACGGCCATCAGTCTGGCTGCTTCCTTGCTCTTTATTTCTTTAAGTTCCTTTCCATCCAGCAGAATGTTTCCTTCTGATGGTTCAAGAATTCGGCTGATACAACGCAACAGGGTCGATTTACCAGCCCCGTTGGCGCCCAATAGCGCAACCAGGTCGCCTTTATCGACTTTAAATTCTGTCCCGTTTAAAACTGGTTCGGTTTCATAGGTTAATTTCAGGCCGTGAACATCAATGTCCAATCCCACAGGTTCACCTCCCTCCGCCAAAATAACGAAGCTTTCTACGTTTTTTCAGCAGATAAATAAACATCGGCGCCCCGATTAAAGCAGTAATAATACCAACCGGCAACTCTGTCGGTGCAATTATCACCCTGGCAACCATATCGGTGGCAATTAACAGGGCTCCGCCTAAAATAGCAGATGCAGGGAGCAGAAACCTGTGGTCCGGGCCGGCTACCAAGCGGATAAAATGCGGCACCACCAGGCCGACGAAACTAATGATTCCGCTTGTTGAAACGGCAGCGGCAACCAGTAAAGAGGCGCCAATGAGAAGAATTTTTTTTACTTTCTCCGTATCGACACCAAGGTGGCTCGCTGTTTCTTCACCGAGCAGCATAGCATTTAATTCCCGTGAAAAAAGGGTTACACAAAGGTAACCAATCAGCGCGTAGGGTATCATAATGCGCACCTGATGCCAGGTTGCACCACCAAGCCCACCCATCATCCAGAAAACAACCATGTGCAGCTTTTCTCCGGCGAAATAAGTTAAAAGTGAAACCAGGGCGGAAAGAAATGCGCTGACGGCTATTCCGGCCAGTAATAAAGTCATTACCGGCACTGCTTTTCCCACTCTGGCCATAATGTAGACAAGGGTGATAGTGACAATGCCACCGAGGAAAGCAAAGAGAGGAACGGCACCAAAACCACCCAGGGTGAGGCTAAAACCGCTCAACATGGCAAATACAGCCCCCAGAGCTGCTCCGGAAGAAATACCAATAACGTAAGGGTCAGCCATGGGGTTGCGAAACAAACCCTGGAAAACTGCGCCTGATACGGCAAGAGAACTACCGACAGCTGCTGCAAGCAATACCCGGGGGACCCTTATCTGAAGTAATATGTCCCTGTAGACCGGTTCAATTTCTGCTACCGGACCGGCCTGATAAAAGGGCAGGGTATCCAGGAGAATGTAAATAATATTACGCCAGCCAATAGTAACAGCTCCCCAGACCATCCCCAGGATCATTACCATCAGCAGCAGGAGAACCAGGCCACTCATCAGCAGCGACCTGGTTAACCGGCCGGTAGAGTCTTTTATTTTAAAAGCATTCACTGTCATTTTGCTAGAAGTGCCACCCTTCGCCGGAACTATTGATAGAGGTGTGGATAAAAAATTTCTGCTGCTTCTTCAACAGCCTCTACTACTCTTGGTCCGGGGCGGGCAAAGGAATCATCAGTGATTCCGTATACATCGCTGTTAACGATAGCAGGTATGTTTTCCCATCCCGGACGGGCCATCATCGCTTCAATCATCAAGTCGGCAGTTCCGTGAAAGTCAGGATATAGAATAATATCCGGCTGTCGCTCAGCTACCACTTCAGCACTGATCTGCGGGTAGTTTTCTTCAATTTCACCGAAGATATTGATTCCACCCGCCATGGAAATAATTTCATTAACGAAGGCATTCCGGCCTGCACTCATCAAAGGATCGGAATATACTTCATAATAGACCTTAACCCTTTCCTCATCAGAAATTCCTTCTACTACAGCCTTTACTGCATCGACTCTTTCCTGAATCGAAGCAATCAAGCTTGCTCCATTTTCCGGCACTCCAGTTACTTCTGCTACAATTTCGATACTGGTGAATAAATCATCCAGGGTAGCCGATTCGATAACCAGCACAGATAAACCAAGCTCTTCCATTCTGGGCAAATCTTCCTCATGAATAGTTGAGGCAATCACTAAATCAGGAGCCAACTCAACGATACGCTCAATGTTAGGAGTTGAAAAACCACCGACAATCTCCCTGTCCTGAGCTTCAGGTGGATAATTGCAATATTCTGTAACGCCAACCAGACGATCACCGAGGCCAAGGGCAAAAGCCACTTCAGTGTTACTGGGTGAAAGTGAGATAATGCGATTCGGTGTTGTCGAAAAGCTTACTTCCCGGCCCAGTTGATCAATAACCTTAATTTCATCGCCAACCTGTTCAACTGCCTGGTCGCCGGAACCTTGATCCGGTGAAGCAGGCTCTGCCATGTCATTACAGCCGGTTATAATCAGAACGCTTAAGATAACAAAAATTCCCAACACAAACTTTATTCTCTTATTCAAGCTGCATCTCTCCTTGTACAATATAATTCAGGCTCCGGAACAAATGGAGTTTGCCGGAGCCATAAATACAAAAAACCACGGTAACACGTGGTTTAACCCCGCCTTACCCTTTCACCCGAAGGGGATAAGCGCGCTGTCAGGCAGGTCTCCTGGCTCGTGATCATCGCACCCCCTGCCTTCCCGGCTGACTACCAGTGGCATATAAGAGGTGCTTCTCACTTACAGTGGCGGGACCGCGCCGGTTTTACACCGGCTTCCCTTTTCAGTCTGATGACACCTGACAGACTGCTATGCAATTGTCGCTGCTATTATAGCATTACTGTTTATGCTTGTCTACAAGACCTCGTTGGTTAAATTATTCAGGAGCAAATTTTCTTGGCTTTTACTCGTTACCTTATTTACTCCCGTTCTTGAGAATACCTGTATTTGACAGGGTGAAAATAATCAGGGCTGCCCAGATAAAACAAAAGCTAAGCAGGTGTGCGGAAGAAAAATATTCTTTAAATACAAAAACCCCAAGAAACAGGTTAATAGTGGGAGCAATGTACTGTAAAAAACCAATCATTGAAAATGTAGTATTTTCAATCCCACGGGCATAAAGCAACAGTGGTATCGCGGTAATCACGCCAGTTCCGATCAAAAAAATTGTCAGGTAAGGCGATATTGCTGTAAATGAGCCAGTTCCGGCTGATTCGAGCCGCAAAATCAGGAACAGTGCTGCCGGCATAATAATTAAGGTCTCCAGGGTTAAACCAGGCGTGGAACTAACCCCAACCAGTTTCTTGACCATACCATAAAGAGCAAAACTGGCAGCCAGGATTAAGGCAATCCATGGTACCCGTCCATACTGCACGGTAATGATCATAACCCCGATAAAAGCTAGAACCAGAGCAACCATTTGCCAGCGGCCCAGTTTTTCTTTAAACACTGTCACCCCAAGGAGAACAACGACAAGAGGGTTAATAAAATAACCCATGCTTGATTCAATCACCTGGTCACTGTTAACAGCGTAGATGTAAATGTACCAGTTAACACTAACCAGGAGACCGGCAAGAAACACCAGGAATATTTTCCTGCCGTTTTTAAGTAATGATATAACTGCAGGCCAGTCTCTTGTTACAGTTACTATCAAGAGCATGAAGATAAAAGACCAGAAGATCCGGTGATACAATATTTCAATCGGGGGAACCCCCTGCAACAACTTCCAGTAAAGGGGCAAAAACCCCCAGGTAACAAAAGCGGCTATACCATACCAGACACCGAGACGGTTTTTAGCTGCATCAATTGTTTTTACTTCCATCTCTACATCTCCTATAAAAAAAGCTATAGTTAAACAATAACTATAGCTTAATACTATTTGTTGCTTTGGGCAAGGTTAGAGTAAAACTTATTTCTGATCGCCGCAATCAGGACAGTCTTTACCAGTTGGCCCGGGAACTTTAAACCCGAGACGGTGCCGCCGGCAGCGCCCGCAGATTTTTTCGCCCTCCAGGGCATACGGACCACCGTGAATACGCAGAACCTTCCCTTCAACTATTGCCTTGGCTACCTTTTCGTGAGCAGAAACTAAAATTCTCTGCAATGTGCTCTGGGCAACATCCATCCTGGCAGCACATTCATTTTGTTCTAACTTTTCAACATCTTTTAAACGCAGTGCTTCCAGCTCATCAACTGTTAAAACTATCTCATCCAACAGTGAAATCGGTATACCGGTAGGTTTGAAATATGTAAACCGTGGCATAGCACTGACCCGTCTCGGTTTGTACGGACGTGGCATATAATTAACTCCCCTAAACAGATATTATTGCTATCATTAATAATAGCAAATAGCCGCTGTTCTGACAACTATCTTCTGCAGCTAGTTTACCGAGTCAATTAACCTGTCCCAGAGATCAACTACCGCTTTGGCAAGTAAACTCTCGGAAAATTCAACAACCGGTTGCCCGGCAATCATCGCTTTGATGAATAACGGATCGAAAGGAATTTCTCCGATTAAAGGCAGTTTTTCCTGCTTGCAGTAGCTCCTGATCCTTTCAGCCTGCTCAGCTTCCAGGTCAGAGCGGTTAATACACACGCGGGCCGGTACATTAAAATGATTGCAGACGGCTACGACCCGTTCCAGGTCATGAACCCCTGAAACGGTCGGTTCAGTAACAATAAGAGCGACATCAACGCCAGAAAGGGAGGCAATAACCGGACACCCTATTCCCGGAGGGCCATCAATGATCAGGTAGTCACAACCTTGACGATGCGCTAATTCTTCACCAACCTTCCGAACCATCGTAACCAGCTTGCCCGAATTTTCCTCGGCGATACCGAGCCGGGCATGAACCAGAAAACCATAAGGTGTTTCAGAGAGATACCTTTTTCCTGAGATTCTTTCCTGCATGGTTATCGCTTCAACCGGGCAAATATAATGACAAAAGGCACAGCCTTCACAGGCCAGTGGGTTCACCACATAATTACTTGAGATTGCCTCAAAACGGCAGAGCTGGCGACATAAATCACATGAAGTACAACTTTCCTGTTCGATATAAGCGACAGATGAAGCAATAAAATCGTGTTCCTCCAAACGTTTCGGCTTCATGATCAAGCTCAGGTTGGCAGCATCAACATCACCATCAACCAGAACCGCCCGCCCGCAAGCCAGGGCGCCAAAAGAGCCGGTCAGGGATGTTTTTCCGGTTCCCCCCTTGCCGCTGATTATAGTAATTTTCTTCATTACCTGTTCCCTCCAGCCAGTTCAGTTTCCACCCGCCTGTACAGGTTACTAAAACGGTTTTGCCACTCCTCTTTTTCCAAAACAAATGGTCTTCCCCTGGCGTACAGTTCAGCGATTTTACGGTTAAAAGGTATTTTTAGCAGAACAGGCAAGTTATTCTTCCGGCAATAATCGGACACAGCATTATTACCCAAATCGGAACGATTAATAATCACACCTGCCGGAATGCCAATTTTTTCAACCATCTGCACTGCCAAATCAAGATCGTGTAATCCGAAGGGGGTTGGTTCAGTCACTAAAATACAGTAATCTGCACCGCTTACTGTAGTAACAACAGGGCATGAAGTCCCCGGTGGGGCATCAATAATTGTAATTCCATTACCACAAACTAACTTTTTTACTTCGTTGATCAACGGCGGGGACATGGCTTCACCGGGATTCAGAACACCCTGCCCAAAAAAGAGGTCACCCGACCAGCCCGTTTCTACAGTACCAATTGGCCTGTTGTATTCTTGAATAGCTTTTTGCGGGCTCAGATAAGAACAACTTCCACAACCATGGCACAGTTCTGCCAGAACCATGACATGTTCACTGAAAACTGCCAGAGCTCTAAAAGCACAAATATCAGAGCAGTAACCACAAAAGTTACATGAATTGTAATCAATTTGCGGCACCGGAATACCAGCCTGTCTGACCTGATCAATTTTCGGTTTGATAAACAGATGTGCATTCGGTTCTTCTACATCGCAGTCAAGCAGCCTGACCTTATTTCCGGATAAAGCTAGAGCCAGGGCAAGGTTTACGGCAACTGTAGTTATACCTGTTCCACCCTTGCCGCTGGCTATAACAATAGTTGCCATCGCTTTATCCTGAAGGCTGATCAAGCTCTGAAATACGCTGCTCGAGATCTGCTAATTCTGCTTTTAACTGCGCTGACTGCTCTTTTAAAAATTCTTTTTCATCTGCTTCAGCGGCCCTGAGCTGCTCCTGGCTGTATCCCGGGCCGCCAGCCCACCAGCGGCAGGGTCCCCAGCCAGCACCGCGGGCAAATCCTCTTCCGGCGCCTCTGCCACGTCCAAAATAGCCTCTGGTATAGCCATAAGGTTTTGGGACACAATACCCTGCGCCCCTACCTGTTCCGGGTCCTCTGCCTGATGGTCCTGTTCCATTAAATCCTGGCATTTTATAACCTCCTTTGTTTCTGATACATATTAACAACAGCCATGACCGTTTCCATGACCGTCACCATGCCCACCTTGGGGATGGTCGCAGGTGCTCGGTCCTGACTGGAGTTCACCAAGCAGGTAAGCTGCTGCAGCATCTTTAACCAATCCATTGACCCCTATGTAGGCTTCAATATTTTCTCCGGCAAAAAGTGCCTGGGCTCGTGGCCCCATTCCCCCGGCAATGATTGTATTAACACCCTTATCAGCTAAAAACCG
>CAZCHW010000022.1:0-12456 GCA_964498375.1 uncultured Syntrophomonadaceae bacterium
CCCGGCAGACTGGCCGATAGTATCATTGATCAGTTTTAGACCGTCTATATCTGCCGAAATGATTGTTACCGGATACTCAGGCTTGCTGCTCAGGTAGCGCATTTTCGCTTCAAAGAAAGCACGATTGTAAAGCCCAGTTAACTGGTCGTGGTAACTGAGATAATATAGTTTTTCTTCACTGTAATCAAGTGCTTCCTCTACAGTAGTCAGTTCAGCCACCAGTTTTTCCAGCTCCAGGTTTGTTTTAAGCAGAGATTGTTCATTTTCTTCAAGTTTTTCCACGTATGTCTGAATGCGATCAAGCAGCATGTTTATCGTGCAACCAAGGGTGGTGAATTCAGAGCCGCCAGCTACCGGTAAGCGGTAAGATGGTGAATTTTCTACATTAATCCGGTTGATATTGTTTTCAAATTGGAGTAATGGCCGGTGAATCCAGCGGTTGTGGTAAAAAAGGAAGAGTAAAAAAACTAGCAGGGTAGTCGAAACGGCTAGAATATAGTAGCTGTTTAACCGGCTGGCAGCGGTATTTATCTGACTTAGCGGTATAAAGGAAGCCAGGTGCCAATCGGTTTCAGCAACAGGAGTGTAAGCCAGGTAACCGTCTACACCGTTCAGGGCTAGATTGGATACTGTTAAATCTTCATCCAGGGGATATATTTCCATACCTTCATAAAAACTGCTCAAACTGATAAGTTCATTGCCTGGGTTGTAGCTGATTTCCGGGTGGGCCAGGATGTTATGTTGGCTGTCGATCAGGAAAGAAAAACCGGAGTTGCCGGATTCGCGATCTGTAACCAGGGTTGCAATATCATCCAGGGATATATCGCCACCCATAACACCGACTAAATCGCTGTTTCTACCGTAAACCGGGCAGGCAATGGTGACTATAAGTTTGTCCCTGCTGGCATTTAAGAAAGCCTCGGTAGTAATGGTCCCTCCGTTGCTTATCGCTTTTCTGTACCAGGGGCGATCACGCAGATCATAACCATTTGGCAGTTCCCAGCCGCTGGCGTTGACCAAATAGTTGTCAGTGGAATAAAAATAAAGAGAAGTAAAGCTGTTCTCCTGTTCAAGAATCCCGGTTAGATAGGCAAGAATGTCCTCATCGCTCCAGCGCTGCTGGGCGGTAAACAGCGCCGCAGTTTCGACAACAACAGCCTGGCTGCGCAGGTGCAGTTCTATATCTTTATTGAGCGCCCCTGCCGACATAACTGCCATTTTTTGAGCATCATCCAGCATCTGGTGATTGGTGTAGTGATGCTGCATGACCCAGCTGCTGATAAAAATGATTATTGTCAGAGCTGATAAAATGTAGATGTTTCGTACTAAACGATGCAAAAGATTATTCTCCCTAACCTGGTATTAAAAAGCAATGGAGTAGTAACTTTATATTCTCTATCGGCAAGTGTAAACCTTTAATTTAGGAAAATAGATCAGGATGGTCTCTTGTTTTAACTGTTCCAGGTGGATGGATAGAATAAAGCCCCGGGAAGCTGTTATCGTGTAACAACCCCGGGGTTATCTGTCTTTAATACTCCCAAACTAAGGGCTAGTGAAGGCTGCCGTTACAACACTGCCGGGGGTAGTGATTGTTGGGTATCACTTTTCGCACTCCGCCCCTCGGATCTTCAACATCTCCCCGGTAGCGGGGAATAATATGCACGTGAAAATGAAAAATTGTCTGGCCGGCAGCCGGGCCCACGTTTGATCCAATATTGTAACCATCAGGGTTTAATTCCTCATCAAGCATGTCCTTGACCGCTCCGACTAGCTGGCTGATTGCACCATGTTCTTCTGGTGTAGCTTCAAAGTAAGTTTCAACATGTCTTTTGGGAATAACCAGGGCATGCCCCTCGCTAACCGGGCAGGCATCGAAAAAGGCTATGGCCAGTTCGTTTTCAGCGATAATTTCTATGTTTTCGCGGTTGCAGAATTTACAATTGTCCATTTATTTCCTCCTTGCCGGAATGCTTTATTTATTTCTCTACTATGATAACATATAGAAAATAAAGGGGATCGGCCTGTAGAAAATAATTAACAAATGGTGCAGGATAAGGAGGATGGTTAATGGCAGATTACAGGAACAGCGGTTTTATGTTTGCCCTGGGAATACTGGTAGCCCTCTTTGTAACCGTGCAGTCAATAGTTTTTCTCCGTAAAGCCTGGCAGGAAGGAAAACGAAGGGGGATTGACCCGGCCGTAATGCGTAAAGCTGTTGTATCAAGCGCAGTTTTTACCCTGGTCCCGTCACTTTCAATTCTGCTGACCATGTTAACCCTCTCCGGCGCGCTTGGTCTGGCATTACCCTGGATTCGTCTTTCTGTAATTGGTGCGGTAACCTATGAGTTACCTGCAGCAGAGGCTGCCGCCCAGGCGGCTGGAGCCAGTCTGATGGCTTCTTCAATTCATCCCGCGGTTTTTACTCTGATCACCTGGGTAATGACCCTGGGGATCATGTCGGGACCGATTTTTATTATCGCTTACTTCCGGAAACTGCAGGGCAGGGTTAACAAAATTAAGGTTGAGGATAACCGTTGGGGTTCGCTTCTTATTGCCGCGATGTTTGTTGGTTTAATCAGTTCTTTTCTGGGTAGCGCTTTGGCAGGTGGGTTGGTTTCAATCCTGACCCTGTTTTCTTCGGCCCTGCTGATGGTTATCTGTATCACGCTCGAACAAAAAGGCGGGTTGAAACTATTTAAGGATTTTGCTCTGCCCCTGAGCATGATCGGGGCTATGACCTTAGCGATTGTCTATTCGGGGCTACTGGGAGGTCACTGATGAACAGTCAACAATTAAAGCAAACCGATATCTATGAAAACTCTATTCACCGAATCGGCCGCACCTGGATGGCCCTGGCGCTTCTGGTGATTTTGGCGGTACCCTTGGCTGTATCGATCAATTTCCAGTCCTGGCCCTCTTTTGGGACCTTAATCGGCGGGTTATTGCCGATTATGATGATTTATGTTCCGATTGGCATAATCGAAGTAATAACTTTTTCACCAATGCTTGGCAGCGGAGCAACATACCTGGCTTTTACAACCGGCAACCTGACCAACCTGAAAGTGCCATGTGCTCTGAATGCTCTTGAAATTGCAGAAATCGAACCGGGCTCGAGTGAAGGGGAAATTATATCCACCATTGCGGTGGCTGCTTCATCGCTCGTCACCAACCTGGTCCTGGTAACCGGAGTCGTGCTTTTTGTGCAGCTTGCCCCGATACTTTCTTCCCCGGTGCTGCAGCCTGCTTTTGAAAATATTCTGCCGGCCCTGTTCGGTGCGCTTGGCTACCTGTATATATCAAAAAACTGGAAACTGGCGATTGTTCCGCTGATTCTGATGGTAATCATCTTTATGATTGCCCCGGCAGCACCGGTGGGCATTTTGATTCCAGTAAGTGCTCTTTCGGCTATTGCTGCAGCCCGGTTTATGTATAACCGTAAAATAATCTGACCGGAGCCAGAACAAGGAGGTAGCAGAGGTGTTCATCCAAATAATTATTGCTTTACTGCTGATCTGGTTGACATTGATTTTAATCCGGGCGGTTCTCCAAAAACCGGTCAGGGGAAAGTCCTGCCCGATGCCGAACCTCGAACCGTCTACCCGGACTGATCCTGAAGAAGCGGCCAGGCATCTGGCTGAACTGATTCGCTGCCGAACGATTGTACCACCATCTGCCTCTGGCGATCAAGAGCCTGCAGACTACAGCGAGTTTAAAAAATTACGCCAGCTGCTGAAGCAGTTTTACCCGCTGACTCACCGGACCCTGACCCGGGAACTGGTAAACAGTCATTCAATGTTATATCACTGGCCTGGCCGGAACGATGAAAAGCCGCTTTTGCTGATGGCACATTATGATGTTGTTCCTGCTGATGAAAGCGGCTGGGAACAGCCTCCTTTTGGTGGGATTATTAGTAACGGGATAATTTGGGGGAGGGGTGCCCTTGATACCAAGGTTACCGTTTGCGCCATTTTTGAAACGGTTGAGGCACTTTTAGCTGTCGGATTCAAACCTGATCAGGATATTTATCTTGCCTTTGGCCACGATGAAGAAACGATGGGGCATGGCGCCCCGGCGATTGTCGAGGTTTTGCAGAATAGGGGAGTGCGACCGGACCTGGTGCTAGATGAAGGCGGGGCAATTGTAGATAATATTTTCCCCGGGGTTAAAAAACCGATTGCCGTTGTCGGTCTTGCTGAGAAAGGAGTTGCTGACCTGGAGGTTGTCTTGCAAGGGCGCGGAGGCCATTCTTCGACCCCGGGCCGCAATAATCCCCTGGCGATGTTGGGCCGGGTGATTCTGCAGGTGGAAAAAAACCCTTTTAAAGCAGATATTCCGCCTGAAGTCAGAGAAATGTTCAATATTCTGAGTGGGCACATGCCATTTCACTACCGCATTGTTTTTGCCAACCTTTGGTGTTTTAAACCGCTTCTGCTAAAACTTTTACCCCTGATCAGCCGGGAGTTAAATGCTCTTTGCCGCACTACCTGTGTGTTTACTATTGCCAGAGCCGGTCAGGCAAGCAACGTAATTCCGGAACAGGTTCGGGCAGTTGCCAACTTGCGCCTGGCTGCGTCTGATACCCTGGCCGGGGTGTTGCAGTATATTACCGATCAGGCTATGGCAGCCACAATAAAAGCGCGGCAGGATGAAGAACCTTTGCAGGTTAAAGTTAACCTGTTGGGGGGTCATGACGCCTCGCCATCGACCAGCGTAAATTCATCTGCCTATCGTAAACTGGTTGATACGGTAGAGACAGTTTTTAAAGATACAATTGTTACTCCTTATATAATGTTAGGTGCTTCTGATTCACGGCATTATTGTGCAATCAGCGATAACGTTTTGCGTTTTTCTCCGATTCACCTGAGCAAAGAAGAGCTGCGCAGCATTCATGGGCACAATGAAAGGATTACTGTTGAGAAGCTGGGCAGGGTTATTCAATTCTATCTCTCCCTGGTTACCAGGCCGTACTAATAGTTTTTAACCAGGGCAGGATTGAAGATTTTTACGGTGAATATCTTAGCAGAAAATAATCAGGAGGTAGTTTATGGAAGACCGGGCGCTAAATAATGCCGAACGTTTTTTAAATGCTTATTCAGCCATTGAGCACGAAATGGAGCGTTTGCTAAACCTGAAAGAACATCGCCGTTTTTTTGAACTGGTTGACAGAAGTTCGCGAATCAGCCCGGTAATCGAAAGGTACCGTTTTGATTTAAAGGAGTACAGCGAGCTGCGTAATGCCATAGTTCATGATCGGGCCGGGGGAGATATAATCGCTACCCCTACAGATCAAGTGGTCGGCAAGATTGAAAGAATTGCTGAGTTGCTCCTTGAACCGCCACGGGTTGCACCGCTTTTTTTGAAGGAGGTGTTAGCATTTAAGTGCACTTATCCTGTAGCCAGGGCAATTCGCGCTTTAAGCCGGATGTCATTTACCCAGGCGCCGGTCCTTGATGATGACGAAAAAACTGTTTGCCTGATCACTTCTAACATGCTTGTCAAATGGATTGGGTTAAGCCTGGAAGAGGGGCATTTTGATCTGGAAAACACCACGGTTCAGCAGGTGGCGGATCGAGTAAGTCACGAGGAAAATTATGAAATAGTGTCAGTCAACCAATCGCTATTTGATATACCTAATCTTTTTTATCGCTGGCAACAGGAAGGACGCAAACTTGAAGCAGTCTTAATCACCCAGCACGGTGAACGGGGAGAAAAGCTTCTTGGCATAATCACCAATCGCGATCTGCCCAGAGTTCACCGTGAACTGGAGGTAAATAACCAGAACAGGGATTAAAGGATCATGAACAAAATAGTAAAAAAACAATTTCACCTGTATTCAGCACTGGGGATAATTGGTTTGCTACTGGCTTTAATTTATATTTCTGCTGGTAACGATTTCAGTAGTCTGCCGGTTATTGAAGATTGTCCTGTTGCCGGTGCCGGGGAAGTTGCGGAAGAGAGAGAACAGATTAACTTCAGAGCGTTGCTTCAGATTGAAGCGACTATTTCTGAGGAACTCACTTTGAGGCTCGAAGCCGGAAAGCAAAATAAAGAACCGGTTGAATCATCAAAGGATAACGAAGACGATGGAAAACCTGAGCCTGAAAGCCCGACAGCACAATCTGCAGGAGAAACAGGCGGTGAAACTGCCATACAGCAGGCTGCAAGCACCGACTCAGGCAGTACAGGGCAGCAGAGTATTTCAGGCAGTTCCCTGAACCAGAAGGAACAGCAAATGGTTGGCATGATCAACGAAGCCCGAAAAAATGCCGGTTTGCCTGCGCTGCAGGTCAGTAGTAAGCTGACCGATGCAGCGAGGGCAAAAAGCAAGGATATGGTGAATTACAGCTATTTTAGCCACCAGTCTCCAACTTATGGTGATCTGGCCGGCTTGCTGAGTCGCTTTGGAATATCTTACAGGGCAGCCGGTGAAAATTTAGCCATGAATTCAAACGGTAGTGTAAGCGCTGCCCACAATTCACTGATGAATTCCAGCGGACACCGGGCAAACATATTAAACAGCAGGTTTAGTCAGGTTGGGGTCGGAATTCATACCTGCAGTGACGGCAGTCACTATTATACACAGATTTATGTGGGTCGTTAATTGTTTTGATCAGAACGTTTAAGGAATTTCAGCCACTTAACCGGGGAGAAGAATTGATGAAGAAAATAGTTCTTTTAATTTTTATAGCACTTTTGTTCAACCTTTTGCTTTTTACTTCAGCAGCCGCCCAGATGGAAGAAGAGTTTTATGGGGAAGAACATTTCTACCGGGGCAGAGTTCTGGCTGTCCACGAAACTGCTGAAACAGAGCAGGAATATTTCACTGTAATTGATCAGGAAGTTACAGTTTTGCTGACCAGCGGTCCTTTCAAAGGCCGGGAAGTAACAATTTACAATTCGTATTTTGCCGGTGACCCTGTTTATGATTTTTTACTGGAAGAGGGACAGGAAGTTATTGTTGTAACTCTTGGGCAGGAGGGATCATTTGAAGAGGCTTACGTGCAAGATTTAGCCCGTGACCGGGGTGTTTACTACCTGGTAGTAGTTTTTATTATTGCCCTGCTCATCGTCGGCCGGATGAAGGGTTTAAAAACCATCATCACCCTGGCGGTGACCGTTGCGCTCATTTTCGGAGTTCTGCTACCGTTGTTGCTGCAGGGCTATAACCCGATTATACTTGCCATTTTTACCGCAGCCGTTGCCATTACCTTTACCTTACTGGTAATCGGCGGTCTGAACAAGAAATCTCTGATTGCGATCATGGGAACTGTTACCGGGGTGCTGGTTGCTGGATTAATGGCCTTCTGGGCAGGAAGCCTGGCCAAACTGACCGGTTTCGGCAGTCATGAAGCGCAGATGCTTTATTTCCTCGACCACACCATTGATTTCCGCGGCTTGCTTTTTGCAGGCATTATTATCGGTTCGCTCGGGGCGATAACCGACATTGGCATGTCCGTTGCTTCGGCAGCGTCTGAAATTCGGCAGGCCTGCCCCGAAATCGGATTCAGAGAACTTACTGCCGGAGCTTTTAATGTCGGTCGTGATGTTATGGGCACCATGGCTAATACTCTGATCATGGCTTATGTAGGGGCGGCGATTCCGATGTTGCTGCTGGTAATGGGCTATGATATAGACTGGCTCAAAGTGATCAATATGGATATTATTGCCACCGAATTTGTGCGCGGTATAGCCGGAAGTATCGGATTGATCGCTGCAGTCCCCGTAACGGCTATTTTGTCAGGCTATTTTCTTGCCGATAGAAAGTAAGAGTAAGCCATTTTAGTTTATAAACTAGCTGAACATTTGAATAAATGCCTCGACCAGGGTGGGGGCAAACTGTGTTCCTTTTGAACGCTCAAGCTCGAGCAGGGCTTCCTCCCTGGAAATCGGGTCTTTGTAAGACTGGCTGGACACCATGGCAACATAGCTTTCAACAATTGCGATTATGCGGGCCAGGTATGGAATTTCTTCACCCTGCAAACCTTTTGGATAGCCTTTACCGTCCCATCTTTCATGGTGCGAGAGGGCTATTTCGGCCAGATCTACTGTACTATCGAGGATATTCAAAATTCGGTAACTGTTTACCGGGTGTGTTTTCATTTCCTCGTATTCTTCGTTAGTCAACCGGCCTTCCTTGTTCAACATCAATTTGTCCAGGGCTACTTTACCAATATCATGCAAGTATGCCGCTTCTGTTAGCCTGATTGTCTGGTTCTCTGAAAGATCAAGCTGTTTGGCAAAGTCGCGACAAAGATCTCTGACCTCTTCTGAATGGTTCTTTTCCCGGACACTGGTTTGGTGCAAAGTGGCCAGAATACTGTCGATTAAACTGTGGTCAGCTTGCTTTCTCAACCGCATTTTTTCCTGATACATGTTATCTTCGGCAGTTTCCAGAGTGTGCCACAAGCTTTGTCTGGCCTCTGTTTTGGTTCCGATTCCGATCGATAAACTGAAGTAAAGCCCTTTGATATTCTGCGCTGAGATGCCCTCAACTATCCGCTTTTTAATTGCTTCTGCCTCTGTTTTATTAGTTTGTGGCAACAGAATTACAAATTCATCTCCACCCCAACGAGCGATAATATCGTCACTTCGACAGCTGTTTAAAATAGTTTCAGCAATTTTTTTCAACATTAAATCACCTTCGCTGTGACCAAAAATATCGTTGACCAGCTTCAGGTTATCTGCATCGCACATAATTATTGAGATCGGAATGTTGCGCTTGCTGTCAAGGCGGTTCATTTCTTCTTCAAAAAAACGCCGGTTATAGAGAGCAGTCAGGGAATCATGGTAACTGAGATATTCAATTTTATCCAGCTGAGCTTTTTTCTCTGTAATATCACGAAAAACCATAACTGCCCCGGAAATATTGCCGCTATCGTCGAGAATTGGTGCAGCGCTATCTTCCAGATTATACTGCAACCCTTCCCTGGAGATTAAGATCGCCTTGTGATGTAATTCCTGCAACTCGCCACTGGCCAGGGCATCGCCAATCGGGTCGTTTACTTCGAATTCGGAATTTTCGTGAGCAATCCGGAAAACTTCTTTATAGTGGAGGCCCTGTGCTTCTCCGGATGTCCAGCCGGTTAGTGTTTCTGCAATTGTATTTAAAATTTCCACCCGTCCTTCTTTATTAACGACAATTACGCCGTCACCGATGGATATTAAGGTTTGCAGGTATTTATTGCGTTCGATCGCCAGTTTTACTTCAGTTTTGCGTCGTTCTACCGCGTACCAGACTCCGTTCATCAGGGCTGTAACCTGGTAAACGTCGTTTTCGTCATAATCATTAGGTGAGTTGGCCATGCCAACAATAGCTTTGACCTGGTTATTAAATATAACCGGAACAGAAAGATAATTGTGCAAAGGAACGTGACCGGAATCAGGATCTAAAATAATGTCAAGTGGATTGGCCCTGGTGAAGTCGTTGATCATCAAGGCTTTGCGGCTGGCGATAACTTCGGCAAGGACATTCTGGTGATTGAAGTGATCCATACCGGTTACATGTTTAACAGCGCAATCTTGTAAAACAGATCCGCTCCATATTGTAATATCAACCTGGTCGGTTTCCGGATTGTGAAAGGCGAAGAAGCCGTGGTTACTATCAGTTAACTTAAGACACTGATCGAGAGTAAATCGCAGTTGTTCTTCTGTATCGGCAAACGGCTTGCTCAGGACATCAACTAAAATTGAGTTGCGCAGCAGGTTGTGGTTCCGGTAATTTTCACGCTGCTTTTCCTCAGTGATATCCCTGATGTAAGCGCCGACCCCAAAATTGTTATTGCTCAGCCTGATTGGAAACTTGGTTACTCTGAAGGTCTGGCCGTCCCAGGTAACCTCATCTTCAACCAACTGGCCGGTTTCAATCACTTTAAGATCAGTTTGGCGGCGCAGTTCGGCAAATTCTCGGCTGTCGTTGATCGCATAGTCATCAAGGCCAATGATTGCCCCTTTTTCCAGACGATGAAAAGTTTCGAAAGCCTGGTTGACGAAGAGATAGTTCAGGTTTTCGTCCTTCAGGTAAATTATGTCATAGTCGGCATCGATAAAGGTTTGCCGCAGTTCATTAAAAGTACTGATTTCATTATTTTGCTCGGCAAGCAGACGATTTTGTTTTTTTAGTCTCAGAGTAAAATAAAGTAATGAAAAGATCACCAGGGTCAGGGAGCCCAGCAGGGCAATGCTGAACTGTCGGTTCTGTTCAGCCAAAGCAGCTTCGGCACTTATATCGTGGATGACCGAAAATAGCATTTGTGTATCGCCGAATGTATAAGGGTAAGAGAAAACTTCAACAGTTTTAATAGAGCCATCAGCCAGCCGATGCTTGAAAATGAAAAAATTACGCTCTTCCCGGACAGCTGCAGCCATTTCCTCGGTTACTTCGGCAGGGGTCAGAGTATTGATGTCGGATATTTTCATAGATTCCAGTTCACTTTTCGAGTAACCGTAAAAAGATTCGGCTGCATTATTAGCATAAACAATGTCGGCTGTTTCCTGGTTGATCAACAGCATAACAGAGCCGTGTCCGTCAAAGAGCTCATAAAAGTCGGGCTCCAGGGTATTGCAGTATGCCTGGTTGGGGATGAGAAATGAGAGTGAACAGAAAAGCGATATGATGAGTAATGCCTGTTTAGTCAATGAAGTCTCGCCTCTGGTCGTAAATGTAAATAATACAAGAGTAGTATAGTATATATGTAACTTTATGTGAAGTCTTATATTATTAGCTAAAAAATGTGCTGATAAAGCGGCTGATTACTTCGGCTCCTCCGACAACCGTACCGGCGGTACTGCCCAGGTTGACGAAAACGACTACCAGCAATACCCGGGTAACCTTGTTGCGCCAGAAGCCTTTCATCGTGTGAACATCTTCGGCCAGGTTCTCAAAGTCACTGACACTTGGTTTGCGGACGAGCGCTTCTGTTAATCCGGCGAACCATCCTGCAGCCAAAAGTGGGCTTAGTGAACTGATCGGGGCAACCAGTAAAGCTGTAAGGATTGCCAGCGGGTGAGCCAGGGCAAGCAGAGCGCCGATCATGCCTAACGAACCATTCCAGATTATCCAGGTAAGAATTTGTTCAAAACCTGTTGCGCGGTCGACTGTGAATGTTGATATAATCAGGCCAATAATGATGATTGGAATTAACCAGGCGATCAATTTGCTCGATTTTGAAGGTGGTTTTACTTTGGATAGCTGTTCAAGATCGTGGTCTTTGCTAATTACTTCCTTGATCCCCGGAATATGCCCTGCGCCCAGCACCGCCACAATTTTTGAGCCCGGCGCGGTTTTAATCTTCTGAGCAAGAAACTGATCGCGTTCATCAATGATAATTGATTTGAGCATTGGAAATGAACGTGAAAGTTCGTCCAGGGCTGCGCTAAGCATATCTTTGCTTTTCATGGATTCCAGCTCTTCCTCAGTTAATTCTTCGTCATAAAACATGCCTAGCAAAAGCTGAAAAAAGAGTTTGATTTTCCCCCAAAAGCCAATACTGCGCCATAGTCTTAACATGGTAACCTGGATATCGCGGTCGGCCAGGCAGAGCTGTGCTCCAAGTTCCTCAGCTGATTTAATGCCCTGAATCATCTCCTGCCCCGGTTGAATGCCAAATTTTTTAGCCAATCTCTTTTGGTATGATGAGAGAGCAAGGTTAGCTAATAAAAGCAGGGCTTTCTTTTCGCGGATGATTTTAATAATATCGGTATTTTTCCAGCGGTCACTATCGGTAACAGCCTGGTAACGTGACTGGCACAGTTCAACACAGACGGTGTCAGGCTTTTCTGCTTCGATAATCGCCTTAACCTCATCAGCACTTTGTCGGGAAACGTGGGCTGTTCCGATCAGAATAATTTCCCGATCGTCAATATTTAAACGGTGAATGTTTTCGCCGGTCAATAGATCACTTCCTGTGTTTTTATACCTACAATAAACATTATCATATCATAATTAAGCTGATTTCGCCTGCTGTTTGTCATTAACAGCAAACTTGGTTCCGCCCCATTTTTTTTGCCTGGTACATAGCTAGATCAGCCTGGTGAATTAATTGATCAAGGGTTTTGGTCTGCGCTGTTCTTTCCGCTACACCAATACTTACGGTTAAGCTGATCTTCTGCCTGAAGTCCTGCTTTTCTACAGCCATTCTAATTCTTTCAGCAGCAACCAAAGCATTCCTGGCTGTGGTTTCAGGCATTAAAATAATGAATTCTTCCCCGCCCCAGCGGGCATAGAGATCGGAATCGCGTAGATCGGCAGATATTAACCATGAAAAAATTCTTAGCACCCGGTCTCCAGCATGATGGCCGTAGGTATCGTTGACCATTTTAAAATGATCCAGGTCGAGCATCATTATGCTCAAAGATGTATCGTAACGAGTGCTCCGCTTAAATTCCTTTTGAGCAAGCCGGGTAAAGGTGCGTCGGTTATAAATACCGGTCAGGCTATCTCTACTGGCCATTTTGCGG
>CAZCHW010000023.1:0-6419 GCA_964498375.1 uncultured Syntrophomonadaceae bacterium
TTGTAATCATTAAGTCGGGTCGAACAAATACGGGCCAGCGAGCTGCTCTTTCCCACACAGGATCAATGGCTGGAGCGGATGAAGTTTATGACGCAGCTTTGCGTGAAAGTGGTGCAATAAGGGTAAAATCACTTGATGAAATGATTGACCTTTGCAAGGGGTTTGCTTATTTACCTCCGGTTAAAGGAAGAAAAGTAGCAATTGTTACTAACTCTGGCGGCCCGGGAGTGATGACCGCTGATCTTGGAGAGGAGTTAGGTTTGAACATCGCCGAACCTTCATCGGGGTTAAAAGAGAAGTTGAAAGATTTATTACCGTCCTGGGCTGGTTTCAACAACCCAATCGATATGACAGTTGAAGGAACAGGCGATCATTACCGGCGGGTAATTGAAGAATGTTCATTTGAATATGATGCGATTTTACCAATATTCTTTGGTCCGCCTTACTTGCCTACAGACTCAATCGCAAAAGGCATTTTAGCAGGTTTTGAGAAATGTGGCAAACCTATAGTTACTGCCATGGAGACGGGTCTTAAAGTCTCTGAAAGTGTCGGATACTTGCGAGACAATGGACTTCCAAATTATGTTTCTACCGAACGGGCTATAACAGTAATTGCCCGTATGGCAGATTTTGATGAAAAACGATCTTATAACCTGTCCAAGATAGCAGTAAAACCTGAGCCAGAACAAGGTAGTTTGTTCTCTGCCAGAAAAACTTTACTTGAGCCAGAGGCAATGGCAATTTTAAAAAAACACGATATTGCCGCACCTGAATTTGTGTTTACCGATAATAGCGATGATGCAGTAATCGCTTGTAGAAGTCTTGGATATCCTGTCGTGATGAAGGTAGTCTCTCCGGAGATATTACATAAATCCGATAGTGGAGGGGTTATACTAAATATCCTCGATGACAATGCAGCAAGTGCTGCGTTTAACAAAATTGCCGGTGGAGCAGGAAACCGGGATTTTAGAGGAGTCATTATTTACCCGATGATTAAAGGTGGCCAGGAAGTAATCATTGGATTAAAAACTGATGCTCAATTCGGACCGGTAGTTATTTTTGGTCTTGGTGGAATTTACACTGAGGTTTTACAGGATTATGTTGTGCGGGTTGCACCGGTAAGTATTGCAGAAGGACTAAAAATGATAACAGAAATTAGAGGTTGCAAAATCCTAGAAGGTGCCAGGGGTAGCCAACCGGTTGATCTTGAGTCTCTCGCTGAAACTATTGCACGGTTCTCTCAACTTCCATTCATCTACCCAGACTTAGGAGAAGCTGACCTAAATCCGGTTTTTGCTCTGCCTGAGGGTGCCGTAGCAGGTGATGTGAGGCTAATTCCCAAATGTTGCTGATATGATAGGTTCTAATCTTAAGATACGAAAATGTTGGATCAGGTCAATAAAATCAACCCTGTGCAAGGGGTTGCCGTTAAAATAAAACAGGTGAGACGGGCAATGACAGTCTGACGATCCAAATCCTTTTATTGATTCTTCTGCGATCAGGCTCAGTGTTTCGGCCAGTTTGCATTCCAGGTTAGTGCTGCTTAAAACAGGTGCTGCGGTAATACTATCTGCTGCAGATGTTAGGTAGTCAATATGCCAGCGTTCTTTTTTTCTTTTTCTTAAATGGCGCGCCACCCGTTTTGTTAAATTGCCCATGGCTGAGCCACAGTACAGGTAGTAACCGGGTTTAAATGAGAGCAACCCCAGGCTGCCAACCATCAGGTTCATAGCTTTACTGAGCCTGATGATCAATAAATAAGCGCCGCGGTCCTGCGCTTCGCTTTCCAGCAAGGTGTAGGGAATGGCTGCCTGACTTATAGAGTTAACTGCAGTAAAATGCTGGTTGAAGCCAATAGCTATAGCCTCCAGCTGCACCTGATCCCTGGTAGTGAGAAACGCGCTGGTGAACTTTGGATCAATATGATAGGCTGGTAGAAACCAGCGGGCTTCTGGATTCATAATGGCAAAGAGGCAGCCTGTTTTTATGCCCTCGCGAGCCAATTCTGCCAGTTTAAGCAAGTGAGCTGCTCCCCGGCTGGTTATTGCATCTGGAAACATAGCTATTTGACCGGCAAAGAGGGTGCAGCTTTTTACTTCCAGGTAATAGGGAAGACCACTTGTTTTGTGTTCCAAAAGCAGGTCGAATCGATGCTGCCCGGTTTTAACCTCTTCTTTTACGACCCGGTAGTCTCTGTAAGCTGGCAGCTGATCATCTTCAATTAAACGGCGAATGATCCTGTTAGTCAGGTGTGTGTGCAGCAAAACATTTTGATCATTTTTACGGCAGGCCAAAACTGTATAAGGCAAGCTGCCGTTTGCCAGGTCCGGACTGATTATAAGTTCTGTCCCGGGCAGTAATAGCTCCCAGAGGCGGCCAGGGTTGGGCAGGTAAGCTTCAGCCAGGCGGCCAGCCAGTTCAACTGTGACAACAAAGCGATTTTTTCTGGCGCGAAATATCGCTGTTTCTTTGACGAATTTAAATGGATAAATATGATAACCCCCGAAACAATATAATTTACCCTGAATGCTTAAATATTTCAGTTTAAAATTAAATAATCCTGTTTTTCAACAATATTGTTTGATCTGTTCCGGCAGACTGTGTTATTATTGCTCAAATACCGGAGCAAAATGGAGATGGAATATGGGAAATTTAAAACTGGTAAATCTTGCTGAAAATGGCAAGAAAACAAAGATTAAAGTTGGCAAGGTAACAATTGGAGAAGAACTGATCATCATCGGTGGCCCCTGCGGGGTTGAAACTGAAGAGCAGACTTTGAAAACTGCTGAAGCAGTAAAAGCCGGTGGTGGAATGATGTTCAGGGGCGGTGCATTTAAACCGCGGACTTCGCCGTATGATTTTCAGGGTCTTGGCCTCGAGGGTTTGAAACTGCTGGCAAAAGCCCGGGAAAATACAGGGCTGCCCATTGTAACTGAGGTGATTGATCCACGCGACGTTTCCTGGGTGTGTGAATTTGCAGACATTCTGCAAATCGGTGCAAGAAATATGCAAAACTTCTCTTTACTGCGTGAAGTGGGCAAGGCAGGTAAACCGGTCCTGCTGAAAAGAGGGATGTATTCAACTTTAAAAGAATGGTTGAACTGTGCCGAATATATTCTGGCTGAGGGCAATCCCAATGTTATTCTTTGCGAGCGGGGCATCAGGACTTTTGAAACATACACACGTAATACTCTCGATTTAAGTATGGTGCCTGCAGTTAAAGAGTTAACTCATCTTCCCATATTTGTTGATCCGTCACACGGGACCGGCAAGCTGAGTTTAATCGAAAAAATGAGTCTGGCTGCTGTTGCTGCCGGTGCCGATGGCCTCTTGCTTGAAGTTCACATTAACCCCTGCGAAGCCAAAAGCGATGCAGATCAGCAGTTAACACCCGAACAGTTTGCTGCCCTGGTGAATAAAATTACCAGGCTTGGCAAGTTTATGAACGACCAACCCTTTACAACATCAATAATAACAGGTGGCGATTGCTCATGAAGCTAAATGAAATCAGGCAAAACATTGATTTGATTGACTCGAAAATCCTGAAACTTTTAAATGACCGGATGGAGCAGGGTTTGCTTGCTAAGCGATTAAAAGAGCATATTGAAGATGTTGCCCGGGAACAGGAAGTTCTCAGCCGGGTTAACAATAATCCAAATGCCTTAATTGAAAGTGAATTTAGTGAAAGTATCTACAGGCTGATTATTGCTTTCAGTAAAAAATTGCAGGCCAGGGAGCTTTCGTTAACCGCATTTCAGGGAGAACACGGCGCGTACAGTGAGGAAGCGGTGCGGCAATACGACAATGAATATGTTACCATTCCCTGTACCACATTCAATGAAGTATTTGAAGGAGTAAATTCTGGTATTTATGATTTCGGAATTGTGCCGGTAGAGAATACACTGGGTGGTAATGTTGGACCGGTAAATGAATTGCTGATTAATACTGATCTGAGGATTATCGGGGCAGTAGATATGCCTGTTCACCATTCCCTGCTGATTGCTCCCGGAACTGATTACCGTGAAATTCGTGAAGTATATTCTCATTCTCAGGCCCTGGCGCAATGCCGCCAATTTCTTTCACGAAACAACCTTACCCCGATTCCTTTTTATGATACAGCTGGAGCAGCGAAAATGCTGGCAGAAACGAAACCACGGGGCGCAGCTTGTATTGCCAGTAAACTGGCAGCTGAACTTTACAACCTTGAAGTGATCAAAGATCGTGTGGAAGATCTAGGCAGTAATCGTACCCGCTTTTTACTTCTGTCTAAAAATGATCATGACCATGAAGGCAGTAAATGTTCGATTGTTTTTACTACTGAACACAAAGCAGGAGCGCTCTTTGGCGTCCTCAGGCTTTTTGCTGAAGCCGGCCTCAATTTAACCCGGATTGAATCTATTCCAAATGAGCCGGGTGATTACTCCTATTTTATCGATTTTGACGGATCCAACAGGGATAAGGTTGTCCTCGATACGCTTGATAAGCTGGAGCAGGAAACAACCGGTTTAAAGGTACTCGGATTTTATGACGAGAAAAAGATACAGTGAGCGTTAGTAAACTGACAAGATAATATCTGTTTAACAGGTTTACAGGGATAGCTGTTTTAGTTAGGGATTTGTTCAAAACTAAGGCAGCTATTTTTTTCAGAAGGAGTTTGCAACAAGCCAGCGAATATTGCCTAAGGCAGGTATTCGTTTATAGCAACAGGGCAAACAATAATGCACAAATCAATGGTCAAGGTACCTGGAACAGGAGTAAGAGCAACAATGAACCTGGAAAAAAATTTTGGCAGCAATGTTGGCTATCTGCAGGTATTTGCTGCAGCCTTTATCTGGGGAAGTTACGGACTTTTTGTCCGGGGGCTTGATTATTCCCCGGAATTTATTCTTTTTTATTGCTTTTTTTTTGGTTTTAGCGGCCTGCTAATCTATGTAAGTTTACGGGAAGGATTGACCTGGGTTAAACCATGCCTGGCCAATTGGAAGTGGATGATTCTGCCTTCTTGTTTAACCGGTTTGTCCTGGCTTGCCTACACCTATTCGATAAACTTTACCAGCGTTTCCAATGCAGCCTTCTTAATTTATACAGCTCCCGTATTTACCGTAATATTTGCCCCGCTGATCATTAAAGAACGCCTGGAAGTGAGGACAATTGTTGCCTTGATTATTTCTATTCTGGGCACAATGTCAATCATGGGTTACAGCACATTATTCAGTAGCGGACTTAGCCTTATTGGTGACTTGATTGCCCTGGCGGGCGGAATGACTTATGGTTTATTAGCCTTATACCTCAAACGATTGCCACCGGGAGTGCTTGGCCTTAAGTCGAACATTGTCCTTTCAGCCTATATTGCGCTTGCTTTACTACCGTTTGTGCTAATATCTGCAGAAAGGCTGAATCTGAAAGGGTTTTTTCTCTTAATGGTCCTCGGTTTATTACAACAGACTTTTGCTGCCACTTTGTTTCATTTAGGCTTACGATCAATTAAAGCTCAGCATGCCGGAATTATGACCTATATAGAGCCGCTGGCAGCAACAGTATTAGCGGCGTTATTTCTTCATGAAGGAATTTCTGCTGGGTCAATGCTGGGAGGAGCCCTGATTATCACAGCCGGCTTGTTGATCGTAACCAGAAAAGACCAGGTCTAGTGGTTTGGCAGTGATTATTCTAATCTTCCTATGAGGAGTGAGTTTATGAAAATTAGCAGGATAATGGTCGTTGGAGCTGGTCAGATGGGCAGTGGGATTGCCCAGGTATGTGCCCAGGCAGGTTTCGAAGTGATCTTAAGGGATGTAAAAAATTCATATGTCAGCAAAGGTCTTGGGGTAATTGATCAAAATCTGCAGCGCGGTGTATTAAAAAACAGGCTGACAGAGGAAGAGAAAGGTCAAACATTAAAGAGAGTAAAAGGTACAGTTGATTTACAGGACGGAGCCGCTGCCGACCTGGTGATAGAAGCGGCTGTGGAAAACCTGGCGGTAAAAGAAGAAATATTTAAGGAACTTGATCAAATTTGCCCGGCGGAAACGATCCTGGCTTCCAACACTTCTTCGCTGCCGATTACTACAATAGCGGCAGCAACTGCAAGGCCGGATAAAGTGATTGGAATGCACTTTATGAATCCTGTTCCGGTGATGCAGCTGGTAGAAATTATTCGTGGTCTGGCAACAACTGATAACACCTTCAGGATCATTAAAGAATTGACCCTAAAGCTCGGAAAAACACCGGTTGAGGTAAACGATTTTCCCGGTTTTGTATCGAACCGCATCCTGCTGCCGATGATCAATGAAGCGGTTTATTGTCTGATGGAAGGCGTTGCAGCAGCAGAAGCTATTGATCAGGTTATGAAGCTGGGGATGAACCATCCAATGGGTCCCCTGGCCCTGGCTGACCTGATCGGCCTGGATACCTGCCTGTCA
>CAZCHW010000023.1:6429-12450 GCA_964498375.1 uncultured Syntrophomonadaceae bacterium
TCAATTTTGGAAGTGCTTCATGAAGGAATCGGCGATCCAAAATACAGACCCTGTCCCTTGTTGAAGAAATATGTTGCCGCCGGATGGCTGGGTCGTAAAACCGGGCGCGGTATATATGAGTATAATCCTGCTTAATTAAATAGTGTAAGCAGGGGTTGAATAATAATGTAGTAAACGACCGGTATCAGGATTGCCGGCAGTAAGTTAATGCTGTTTATTTTTTTGATATTCATCATGGTCAGACCAATGCCGAAAATTAATATTCCACCGATAATCGATATTTCCCTGATTACGTGAATAGTCAGTAAAGGTTCGAGGGTTCCGGCAAACAAAATTATTAAGCCCTGGTATATAAAAACGGCTGCAGCAGAAAAGATTACTCCGATCCCCAAAGTTGAGGTGAGGATTATTGCAGTCACCCCGTCAAGAACCGATTTTGCAAATAACATGTCATAATTACCGCGTAGCCCGCTTTCCAGAGATCCGATGATTGCCATGGTGCCCACACAAAAGATTAAACTTGCCGTAACAAAGCCCCTGGCAATGTTATTTTCAGCGCCCCGGCCACCTTTCGATACCCTGTTTTGCAGAAACATGCCGAGTTTGTCCAATCCTTTATCCAGGCCGGCTAATTCGCCAATAATTCCGCCGATGACAAGGCTAATAATAAATAGTATTGCTTCACTGTCCGGATCAAGTAATCCACCGATGGCGGTTGTCGCGCCGATAAAGAGCACAGATAAACCGATCGCCTGCATAACAATTGTTTTATATTCTTCTTTAAGACCCTTTTGCACCAGCAAACCCAGCAGGCTGCCAAAAACTACGGCTAATGTATTAATATAATTTCCAAGCATCAGGCACCTCAAACTTTTAGTTTATAGCTCCATATTATATCACTTTTTCTTCAGGAGTTTCAGTTTATTAGCGGAATGAATAATTATTATCTTTCAGCCTCCTTTAATGTTAACTGTTGAAGTGATATAATTGCAAGGACAGAATTTACTCAATCTGATTCCGGTAAGGAGGAGAGTAAAGCATGTCGGATAAAACCAAGGGGTTCATCTTTCTGGTTGCCATATTCGTCCTGATGTTATCCGGTAGCAATACAATACTGGCCAGTGGTTTTTCCATGGAGATGGATGCAGGAAATTCTACCGGGACTACAAAGCGGCACATTAATATCAGTAGTCCTTTTTCAGGCGCTTATCTTTATGAAGATGTCAAAGTTGTTGGTCAGGCTTCTATAACTGATTCTTTTAGGATGGATAATTTCGGGCACAGTGAGAGCCGAACCGACAGTTTTGACGATTGGAACTTCTTTGATTCCCCGTCAGGGGGTAACCCGCAGGATCTTTACAATTTTGACGGTAGCGATCAATTTAACAATGGCGGCCAGGATATCTACGACTTTGAGGGAGAGTTTAAGCCTTCCTCAACGCCTGCGACCAATTCAGCAAATTCCGGGTTTGAAGGCGAAGGTGTCCTATTTATTGTTTCCCCGTTTAAAACCGGGCAACCTGTCGATGAACTCTTTTTGCCGGATATTCCCGGCTGGTTTGAGCTTTTCTAAAACTATAGAGTTTGTAATTACAAGGCATAATATAGTGGAACGGTGAGCGGTGATTTTGCATCACCGCTCTACTTTTTTACGGCCAACCCGGCCAGCCAGGGCTACAGGATCGTAAACAGGGCTGAAAGGTGGTGCATATGCTAAATCGAGTGAAAATAATTGATCAAGATCGTACCCGGCAGTTATTGCGGTAATAAAAGTATCAATTCTTTTAACGCCGTCTACCGGTCCTGCTAACTGGGCCCCAAGCAGGCGGCCGCTGTTTTTGTCTGCAACGATAAGAACTGTCAGTGTACCCCGGCCGGGATAATAGTGAGATTTGCTGTTTGCTTCCACTTTAATTTTTACAGCATTAAAGCCGTTTTCTTCAGCCTCCTGCAGGGTCAAACCGGTTCTGGCCAGGCCTAGGTTCATAAACTTGGTAATCGCACTACCCAGTACGCCGGGAAATACTACTTTTTCACCACTGATATTCAGGCCTGCAATCATTCCCTCCTTGTTGGCTTTCAAAGCCAGGGGCAGGTATGTTGCTTTGCCGGTAATAATGTTTCTGGTTTCTGCACAGTCGCCGGCGGCAAAGATATCCGGAGTGCTTGTTTCCATGTGCGCATTGACTCGGATCGCTTCACCAACTCCGAGTTCAACTCCACAGTCAGCAGCCAGTTTGTTAACTGGCTCAACCCCGGTGGCAACAACGACAAAATCATACCGGAACAGATCCTGGGCTGTCTTAACTTCAACCTGGCCATTGACTTCCCGGATTGCCTGGACTGCTTGATCAAGTTGAAGAATAACACCTTCTTGTTTCATTTCAGCAAGAGTTAATGAGGAGATTTCTTTTTCAAAGGAGCGGGCAAGGGCTGAGCGACGGTGAATCAAGTGAGTTTCCAGCCCCAGTTCCATAAAAGCCTCAAGCATTTCTATCGCAATATAGCCACCGCCGATAACGGCACAGGTAGCCGGTTTATCATCTTGGATAAAGCGCCGGATCGATTCAGCATCTTTCAGGTTATGGGCATTAAAGATCCGCCCGGTTGTCCGGTAGTCAATTTTCCCTTGCTGGGGGCGTGCGCCGGTTGCAATTAAAAGCCGGTCGTAGGGAAGCTCAAAACGACCGTTTGCTCCGTTAGCAATAACTGTCTTAGTTTCAATGTTGATACTTTCAACTGGACAATTCAACCGCAGATCAAGGTTGCGTTTCTTGATTGCATCCTCCGGGGTGATTGTGATCAACTGGTCAAGGTCGGATACCAGACCTTGTACATAATAAGGTATGCCGCAGGCAGCATAAGAAATATAGTCTCGTTGTTCAAAAACAACAACATTCCAATCCGGTTTTTGCCGCTTTACCTGACTGGCAGCGCTTAAACCGGCAGCATTAGCGCCAATTATTATCACCTGCATACTAATCATCTCCTCGTGGGGTGTGAAATGTTCAGAGCTTTTAAATCAATTTCGTTGCCTTGCTGTAATATCCTTTATTCAAGCTGCCGCCTGCAGTATTTTAATAACTTAAAACCGGTTGCTTTTGTTTCTAGGCCTACAGGCAGGACTATGCTGTTGTAAACGAGAACTATCTTCACCAAACCACCTTATTCTTTCTGAAAAATGACGAGCCTGCCCAGGGAGTAGTGATCAATGACATTAGAAGTTGGGCTAACCTATGCCATATTACTAATAGCTGTGATATTGTTTATTACAGAGCTTTTACGCGCTGACCTGGTTGCTTTACTGGTCCTTGTTTTGCTGGTAGTAAGCGGTTTAGTCAGCCCGGAGGAGAGTATTTCCGGATTCTCCAACCCGGCAGTTGTCACAATTTGGTCGGTTTTTATTCTTTCTGCCGGATTAGCTCGCACCGGATTAGCTGCGAAACTGGCTGATCAGGTGCTGCGCATTGGGGGCAGGGGTGAAAGCCGTTTGCTGGCTGTGCTAATGAGCAGCACTGCCGCTGTATCAGCTTTTGTGATAAACATGGGGGTAGCGGCGATGTTTTTACCGGTTACCCTTGATATTGCCCGCCGGACCGGCCGGTCTCCTTCGCGTTTGCTCTTGCCGATGATCTACGGCACCACAGTTGGTGGAATGATTGTCTTAATCGGGACCTCCTCAAATTTAGTGGTCGTTGATTTTTTACGGGAAGTCGGCCTGCGTCCACCCGGTTTGTTCGATTTTGCGCCAGTCGGTCTGGTAATTCTGGCAGTTTCCATACTATACATGGTTTTACTGGGGCATAAATTATTACCGGAGCGAAAAAGCCCTTCTGTTGAACGGGTTCAGCCAGGCCGTGATTTTCGTAAACACTACGAATTGGGTGAACGCTTAGCGTTAATTACCATTCCCAGAGACAACCCCCTGGCTGGAAAAACTTTGACTGAGAGCCGTTTTGGCCGTGCTTTAAAATTGAATGTTCTCAGTGTCATGCGGGACCGGGACAGTCACTTGATACCTGCCTCAGATCTTGTTCTCCAGGCTGAGGATCGTTTATTGGTCTTGGGTCGCTTAGATATAATTGATGAACTATCTGGAAAACCGGTGGTGCTGATTGAGAATCAACTGCCCAGTTCTTCCAGTCTTTTATCTGATAATACCGGTTTGATCGAATTGGTTATAACCGAGAGTTCTCCCTTTAATGGTAAAACACTGGTGGAACTTGATGCAAGACAGCAGTTTGGTTTGGACTTGCTGGCCATGCGACGGGGAGAGCAGTTGCAGCGAATTAATTTAAGGGATATTCGCTTTCAGCCAGGTGATCGTTTACTCTTCAGGGGAACGATCGAAAGGTTAAAAACATTGCAGGAGAGCGAAGGTTTTTGCGATCCGGATCAGTGTGACCCAAAACATTACAATCTGGATGAAAGACTTTTGTACTTGCGAATCCCGGAAAATTCTCCCCTGATCGACACATCTTTAAAAAACACCCGCCTTTCCTCAGCATATGACATCTCGGTTGTTAGTATAATGCGCAGCGACGGTGAATACCTGATGCCTGAACCGGAGAGTAAATTACAGGCAAATGACCTGCTCACTGTAGAAGGGAAACAGGAAGATATAGATGTTCTCATTGGACACCAGACTCTCAAGGTTGAAAGAAATCCCGAAGTTGATTTGAAAGACCTGGAAACAGATGCGCTCAACGTGGTGGAGGTGATGCTGTCACCCCACACTTCACTAAGCGGTAAAACCTTGAGACAACTTAACTTCAGAGAGAGATACGGCCTTACAGTGCTGGCAATCTGGCGGGGAGAAAGGGCTTACCGGACCGGTTTAAATGATATACCGCTGCAGTTCGGCGATGCGTTACTATGCTATGGGCGTCGGGATAAATTTGAAATACTCGGCCGTGATAGCGATTTTGTCATCTTAACTGTTGATTACCGACAGAAGCTATTGGTTAACAAGGCTCCGCTGGCCGGGATCATTATGATATCTGTTCTGGCAATTGCCATGCTGAACTGGCTTCCTATTTATATTGCTGCCATTGCCGGCGCACTGTTAATGATCATAACCGGCTGCCTGACCGTAGAAGAAGCATACAGAGCGATCGAGTGGAAAGCAGTATTTCTGATTGCAGCCATGCTGCCACTGGGCCTGGCAATGCATCAAACCGGTGCGGCCATGCTGGTTGCCGATTTTGTAATAACCATAGTTGGTGTATACGGTCCTACTGCTATACTGGCCGGAATTATGATATTAACTTTAGTGTTAAACCAGTTTATACCCAGTCCTGTTAATGCGGTTGTAATGACCCCAATTGCTATTGCCACAGCAACCGGCCTTGGCCTTTCACCTTATCCTTTTGTAATGGGCATAGCCTATGCAGTAGCCTCGAGCTTTATGACTCCGGTCTCGCATCCGATTAATATTCTGGTCATGAGCCCCGGGGGTTATCGCTTCAGTGATTACCTGAAAAATGGTTTTCCCCTGCTTTGCATAGTATTTTTCGTTAGCCTGTTATTGTTACCGATAGTATTCCCCTATTAAGTCAAGTCCATAAACTGTATATTGTTTGCTCCAGCGGAGAAAAAGCAATAACAATACCGGCGCAGGAAGATAAAAGGTGCTTAGGGGTTGATGATATAACTATAGTCTCTCAGGTTCGCGTGCAGGGATACCCTGTGTGGGCCATTTTCCCAGGTAAGGGTGAGCAGGTGCTGTTCGGGTTCATTGCCTACGTACAGCCTGCCGTTAAAGGCCGGGTTGGTATTACGCATCTGAATCATGGCCAACTGTTTCCGGACCAGGGAGGTATTTAATTTCTCCTTGATGTGAGGCATAGAAAGGTTAGATCGATTGATCTCCTTATGGGAGGATGCCCCCTGAAGATCGGCTGCCTGGTAGTCATTGGATCCGGCAAAAAGATCCAGGTACCAAACCTGTGGTGTGCCAGGCATGAAAAGCTGGATCGCCCGGGCCAATAACAGTTTATTCTCCTCTTCGCCGAGAGCGCT
>CAZCHW010000024.1:0-12443 GCA_964498375.1 uncultured Syntrophomonadaceae bacterium
ATTCCAGCTGCTCTTCATATTTTTTCCGCTCGGTTATATCATTAACAACCATCACCAGGCCATTTACTTCTCCATTAATATTTCGTAACGGGGCAATAGACAATTCTGCAAATATAGTTGCACCCTTTTTGCAGTTACACCCAAATTCCAAGCGGTAAAAAATTTTTCCTTTAAGGGCTTCGGAGCAACAATCGTGAATAACCGATGCATCGTTGACAAAATAACGGCTTATCGACTGGCCAAGAACTTCCTTTTCTGACCAACCAAGTAAATTTTCTGCAGCTGAACTCCAGCTTTTAATCTGCAAATCGGGTCCAAGAGAAATCACAGCTACCGGTGAAGCATGAATTAATGCCCTGTACATTTCTTTGGTGCGCTGCAATTCATTGATACTAGTTTTTTGATCGGTTATGTCAGATCCGGTTAGAACATAAAGAGCCCCGGGGCTGTTTTTATCGCCAAGAAGGTTATATTCCCATACAACATCTAATGGTTCGCCTTTATGGCTAACCATTTGAGTTTCAATTTTAAAAGGAAGGGATCGGTGATCAATCGAAAAGAAAAAAGCCTTATAGAGATCAACCTCTTCGGGATGGCAGAAAATATCCCAAAAGTGTTGTTTCTTTGCTTCCGGTGGGCTAAATCCACAGGTTATTTCTGCTGTTTCATTAATCCGGACGATTCTTCCTCCTGGATCGAGGAGAACTATCATGCAGTTAATTATATTGCTAACTGCTGCCAGCAGTTCAAGCTCTTCCTGTTTTTTCTGTAGTTGTTGATCATCAGTCACTGTCAATCACCTGTGTTAAATACTTGCTTCAATGCACTTCTGCCACTGCTACTTCAATAACTTTGACAATTGCCAGATCAAGAGCCTCAGTCAGGTCAAGATCATATGGCGCTGGATGAGGGGCAAGATCATCACCCCGGTAAAGCACTCTTACCCGCGGGCGCAGGGCATAACCTGGCGTGTTGGCAATGACAAACCCGCTTTCGCCATTGCTCAGAAAAACATGCGTCCCCGCCGGGTAGGCCGCGATATTAGCGAGAAAATATCTTAACGTATCAAGGTGAAAAAAGTCTCCTCCCCAGGACATAAGCATCTCAATCGCCTGGTCGGTCCGGTATGCAGGCCGGTTAGGTTTGTCAGAAGTAAGGGCATCAAAGACATCAGTTATCGCAATGATATGCGCTGCACCGGCAATATCGTCTTCATATAAGCCACGTGGATAGCCCTGTCCATGGCATCTCTCGTGATGCTGGGCAATTATTGCTGCAGCGCCGGGAGTATAGGATGGAAATTTTTTAAATAATTCATAACCATATAACGGGTGCTGTTTGACCATATCGAATTCATCCATAGTCAATGCACCCTGTTTTCCAACTACTGCCGGTGGAACAGCAACCATCCCCATGTCATGCAAAAGCGCACCAAGAGCAACTTCATGCAACAAATCAGTTCCATAATTCATTTTAGCCGCTATTAAGGTTGAAATTACTGCACAATTTACTGAGTGGGCAAAAAGATAGCTGTCAAGAGAACGAATATCAGCAAGTTGAACGATAATATCCCTGTTAGCGATAATTTCCTCGACGATCCTTGCAACCAGTGAAACCAGCTCTTGATCACGAATATTAATCCCCTTGTTGTTGGCACTAGGGGAATCTACTTCTCTGATGATCTGGTTTATCAGGGTACGGCTTTCACTTCGAATTGAATCACTTACAATATCCCGGACCTCTAAATCATGCAGACGTTCGTCTTTAATGTAAACTGATTTAATCTTTAGCTGCCGGAGGTAAAAAATATGCTGAGGTTTTATTGCCACTCCGGTATTGAGCAATATCTGCCCCGTAGCACCGTAGACTGGTTTTCTAGTCACCATCCCAGGCTGTACAATATTTGTAGCTATTCTCCTCATTATTATTCTCCCTGGTCTTTTAAATACAACCTGCCGGTCAAGCCGGCTTTTTATCTGTATTAAAACTTTAAGGAACTAATTCTATCTTAAAATGTATATCCCTGCCTATTTTGGATATTATTTTTCGCATTACTCAGCTTTGCCAATTCTGCAAAGACAATCGTATAAAGCAGCCTGGTTACCTATATCGGTTAAATGATCCCCGGTTAGAACATTCACGGCTGCTCCTGTCCTGTGCCACCATCCTTCATAGACTAAGATTGTCTGATCATCCACCATTTCACTGATTTCAACTTCAACTTGTATTGCTCCCCGCCTGGATTCAAGCAAAATAGTTTTACCTGTCACTAAATCTTCCCTGCAAGAAGTTTTTGGGCTGATGTAAGCCAGGGGACGCTCATTATTCCCGGGGATGCGATGACATGAATGAATTGAGTGGCGGTGATGCGGTGTGACCAACCAGTAACGAAACCCTTCACTTCTCAGTTGCTGATTGCTAATTTCCCGGGGAGAGTGATATTCCGGCAGCCCTCCGGCCCCTTCTTTTTCAGCCCGTGTTGAATAAAAATTATACTTTCCATCACTGGTGTGAAATACCCTGTCGCTCCAGGGAATAGCATCAGATCCCGGCAGCATTGTCGGCCCGCAGTCCTTTAAATTTTTCAGGGTTAAGCCTGTGGCAGCTGTCAGCGGCCGGATAGCCCGGCTGATTATCTCCTCCGAATCAGGGTTGGGAAAAGTGTTCAGGCCAAGCCGCAGGGCCAGTTCTGAAAGATACTCATACTCAACCCGGCATTCACCGGGTGGAGTAACAGCTGAAGAGGTAGCTGTGATGTACTGATGGCTCATTGAATTAAAGAATAGATCATCTTCTTCTATGAACGAAGTTACCGGCAGGACGAGATCCGATACCATTGCTGTATCAGTCATGAAATGTTCCGCAGTTACAATAAAGGGCACGCCTGACAAAGCTCGCCGCAGCTTTTCACTATCCCCCACCTGCACCATTGGATTGGCCCGACTGATATAGAGAAAAGCAACCGGCGGTTCTTTCAAGCCTGACAATGCCTGAGCGAATTGGGGTTTTGCATAATAACGCCGGCGCGGTTGCAAGTCATCTCCATCGAGGTAGGCATGATCTATCAAGTTGGTTGTTCTGAAATTAGCATAGCTGGCCCCGCCTCCAGGTACGCCAATGTTACCGGTTAATGCAGCCAGGGCATCGATTGCCCTTATTGAATTTCCGCCGTTGCTATGCCTTTGCGGACCGATGCCGATCAGAATCGCTGCCGGTTTGGCTAAAGCGTAATCGCGGGCCAGTTCTTTGATTTGATCACTTTTTAATCCGGTGATTGCCGCTGTCCTCTCCAGGGAAAAGTCTTTACACAGCTCGGCATAGGGGTTAAAACCGCTGCTGTACCTGTTGACAAAATCTGTATTGATCAAACCGGCCCGGATTATTTCTCCAGCCAGGCCTAGTGCCAGGGCTCCATCAGAAGCCGGGAAAATCCGGTAGTAACGGTCCGCCAAAGCTGCTGTGGCTGTCCGCACCGGGTCAATTAAAATTACCTTCGTTCCACCGGCCCGGGCCCTGTGTATAAACGGTAAAAGATGAGTCTGCGTATCAGCCGGGTTACGCCCCCAGATTATTATTAATTTCGCTTTAACCAAATCCTGATGCGCATGCGACATCACTTCACCGAAATCATACCTTTGCGCTGCTAATCCGGCAGACCAGCAAAGACTGCCCCGGTGGGTTGTGGATCCGCCAAGGGCACTGAAAAATCGAGATTCTATATTTTTAATCAGCCCCCCGTGTCCGCCGTCATAAAAATGCATCATAGCCAGAGGCCCATAGCTTTTCAGGGTTTCAGTGATTTTTTCAGCCATTAATTCAAGTGCTTCATCCCAGCTGACTCTTTTGAAAGAACCGTTTTTTTTCAGCAGAGGGTATCGCAACCGCTCAGGATGGTTAACCCGTGAAATAAGTTTTTTCCCTTTACTGCAGAAAAAACCACCGGTTACTGGATGATCCGGATCTGGTCTGATATATAGGACCTGCCCATCTTTTATACCCACTCTTAAGGAACACTGATCCCAACAATCAAGAGGGCAGGCACTTATAGTTTCCTGTTTCATTCTTTTCACCAGCCAGTTAATTAATATAAAATAGCGATCAGGCCAGCTGTTGTTAGCCGGCAGGTCTTAAATGTTTTATCAGGGTATTCATGTGCTCGATCGTTGTTCCGCAGCATCCGCCAACAAGCAATGCACCATTTTTGCAGCAGTGTTCAACACCACTGGCAAAATCAGCAGGCGACATGTCATACACAGTTTTTCCTTCTATTAGTTTTGGCAAACCGGCATTTGGCTGCACAAGAACCGGTAAAGCTGTATGCTGTTTAAAAACTATTACCAGCTCTGCCATTTCAAGCGGGGTCAGATCGCCGCAATTCGCTCCGAGAGCATCAGCTCCGTTAGACTCAAGAACGTGGGCAATGTCGGTTACACTGCTGCCCATAATCGTCCGTCCTCCCTTATCAAGGGTAGAAAACGACATCGTCACTATTACAGGCAGTGCTGTAGCTTTGCGGCAACCCTGCAGAGCACAAAGTGCTTCACGAAGATCGGTCATTGTCTCAATAATTAGCCCGTCAACACCTGCCTGAACCAGAACCTCTGCTTGTTCGCGGTAATTATCGATAAACTGTTCCTCCAGGTACTCACCATATGGCTGGAGTAACCGCCCTGTCGGGCCTAGATCCCCGATAACATACTGGCCCGGCCTTTTTGCCCTGAGGGCCAACTCAACTCCAGCCCGGTTTGCCAGCAGGAAGTCTGTTTTAAGATTGTGCGATTCCAGGTAAATGCGGTTCATGGTAAAAGTATTGGTTGTCAGGCAATCTACCCCTATTGCCGCATACTCGCGATGGAAATCGAAAACATCTTCTGCTGCAGTAAGATTCAGTTCTCCGCCCGTTTCAAGACCGCGTCGGGCTAATTCTGTGCCCATAGCTCCGTCAAATATAATAAACTTCTCCTCATGAAGCCTGTCCCGGAACTTCAATCTTTTCACCACTTTCGTTTTTCTGCCGCAGAGTTGAACAGCAGGTTGATTTTGTTATCTATTATAACAAAACAACTGATATACTATAACCATTAAAGAGATCAGTAAAAATCTTTTTAAGGGAAATGAGGCAGATAGATGTTTGGATATTTTAAAAAGATAATATTTCTGTCAGCTATATTTTTAACGATCCTCTTTATCATGTTTGTCATCAACCAGACCAGCCAGCTAGTCTTACTTGCCGGTACAGTGAGTCCGTTACTTGGACAGGTAGTTCTGATCGCGCTATTGCTTTTATATACCGCAGTAATCATCATTCCCCTTATATCGCTTTTCAGCCGCCCGGCCGCCCTCATCCCCCCGGCAGAAGCCGATAGCCAGGCTTATGAAGTGTATTTACAAAAGCTACTCACCAGGTTAAAGAAAAACCCCCACCTCAATGAATTGACGATTACAAAAAGTGATCGGACTACACTTGAGATAGCACAAAAGAAATTAAACAGCATTGCAGACGAAAAAATTAAAGAAACTGCAGCCAATGTGTTTGTAATGACCGCTATTTCCCAGTATGGAGCACTGGACGCAGTAATAGTTGTTTTAGCCCAGTTTCGCATGATCTGGCAGGTAGCCAGTATCTATAACCAGCGCCCGAGTATCCGGGAACTCTTATACCTCTATAGTAACGTTTTTGCCACAGCTTTCCTTGCTACCAGAATTGAAAACCTGGAAATTTTGGAAGACCAGCTTGAACCGGTTATTGCCTCGGTAATGGGAAGCTCTTTGACTTCTCTTACTCCTGCAGTCAATACGGCGGCTAACATTGTTACCAGTGCGATCATCCAGGGATCGGCCAACGCATTTCTCACTCTCAGGGTCGGCGTAATCGCCAGGCAATACTGCGCTTCCCTGGTTAAACCAGAGCGCAATGCAATCAGGAGCGCAGCAATTGTCCAGGCTTCGACCCTGCTGGCAACAGTACTTAAAGATTCTACCTATAAAGTAACCAGGGCAATTTTACGAGCTACCGCAAAAGCGGGCAAACGACCTTTTATTTACGGGCAAAATCTGGTTGCCAGTACAACACAGAAAACCTGGGACACCGGGAAAAACACTTTACAAAAAAGCGAAGAGCTGGCTCGTAAATTGGGAAATAAAATCAAAAAGAGCGGCAAACGGGTAAATTTCTATTTTACCCGTCGTGAGGAAGAAAAAGAAAAACCCGAAGCAGAAGATAGTTAAAGACAAAGCTTTCTGAGGTAATATAATTAACCGTGTTCCTCCAGCAATTTTTTACATAAAAGCACTCCGGCATCAGCTTCGTTAACCCAGTATTCAGAACCGATCAATTCTGAGATCTGTTTATCAATCTGGCTTCCACCTACAATTATATAGGGCTTCTTATACCAATCTGCTGTTTCAGATCGAATCAGTTCGATAGTCTGTTTCATACTCTCATAGGAAGCTGTGATTAACCCGGAAAGGCCAATGATATCGGGCTGGATTCTCTCTGACTCAGCAACAAAGCGGGCCGGTGGGACATCGACACCGAGGTCGTGGACAGTGAAACCATGACAGGCCAGAAGCATTTTAACAATATTTTTACCTAAATCATGGATATCGTCCTGAACTGTTCCCAGGACCACTGTACCAGAGGCTTTATCCGCCTGGCTGGAATTATGCAGAACCGGACCAATAAGCTCCATTACCTGGCGAAGAATCTCCCCGGCCATAATCAGGCCAGCTATAAAATAGTGCCCTTCGTTGTAACGATCACCAACAATTTTCATTCCTTCCTGGCAATCATAGACAACAGCAAGCGGATCATCACCGCCGGCCAACCTTTCCCTGACCAGGGCAAGCGCCTTTTCTTCTTTTAAATCGGCCACTAATTCAATCAACCTGTTATCCTGTTCAGCCATTATACCCCTCCCCGTTGCGAATACCGATAGTTGTAGTAAAGCGAAGGTGATCGCTGCGACAAATGAACCAACCCCAGCTTACCGGACTATCGGCATAGTCGTAAAATATGTGCTCCAGGTTAAAAGCTGCAGATCCAGGTGGAGTTTTAAGCAGCCTGGCTTCTTCTTCATTAACCACCGTAGCTTCAATGCTAAGTTCCCCGTATTTAAAATCACTTGTACGCTCACCCCTGAACAGACCGCGTAGTGAAGTTACTTCCAGTTCAGATTCAACGAGAGCCCGGTGGGGATCATAAATAAGATATTCTCGATGGTAAATCAACGGTTCCCCCTCCATGGCCAGTAGCCGCCTTATGTAAATCACCCGGTCCTTTTCGCCAAGTCTCAGTTTTTGAGCCACCCTGTGATCAACTGAATGAATGCTCGCTTCAAGGATTGACACACTTGTTCGCTTGTCATAAAAAATATCCTGCAGTGCCTTCAGTTGAAAAGTAGCCGACTCAAGCTTCAGTGGTTTTACAAAGGTTCCCCGCCCCTGTTCAGTATCAACAATACCCTGGTCAGCCAGGATATTAATTGCTCGCCGTACAGTCATCGGTGAAACTTTGTGCTTTTTACAGATCTGAGATTCAGAAGGGAGACGATCTCCGGCCCGCAGCATACCGGCAGCGATCTGCTGCTTGAAAAGGTAAACCAACTGCAAATAGGCCGGTTCATATGAATTCCGGTCTATGTTGAATTCGGTGGGGATCATGGTGGTTTTATTATTGTTCATAAATAAGCCCATTCCTGTTCCGCTGCAACAAATATCCTTTTCTAAACAGCGTTTCAAACTAACTTAAGAATATCTGCGTTACGAATTAATATAACTTGCTTAAATTACAAAGTCAACCTTCTTGACATACTTATATATATAAATATATAATTTAGTCAAGTATTTTACGCCTTTGGAAAATCAATAAAGTTATTAAAACTGCTGGAGGTGGTTAAACAAAATAAATGCTTTTATCCCCAAATAATACTTTAGGAGGTAAACATGCACGAAAAATTATTTGACGCAATCGTGGAAATGCGCGAAGATGAAGCTTTAGCCTTGGCTAAAGAAAGTCTTGAAGGGGGTGCAGACCCCCTGGAGATGGTTGAACTTTTCCGCAAGGCTGTCGAAGAGGTTGGCGATCGTTACGAGAAAGGTGAATACTTTCTACCTGAGTTAATGATGACCGGCCAGGTGATGAACCAACTGGCAGAATTAACCAAGGATAAAATCACCGAAGAAAGCGGCGGTTCCGGAAAAAAACTGGGTAAAATCTTAATTGGAACAGTGAAAGGCGACATTCATGACATCGGTAAAAATATTGTTACCTTCATGCTTGATGCCAACGGTTTTGATGTAAAAGATCTCGGTGTAGATGTAACTCCGGAAAAATTTATTGAGGAAATAAAAGCATTTGAACCGCAAATAGTTGGTCTGAGCGCCCTACTCACCCTCGCTTTTGACCCAATGAAAGAAACAGTTGAAGCGATTGAAAAAGCTGGCCTGAGAGACAAGGTAAAAGTTATGGTAGGCGGTGCCCCGGTTGATGATCAGATTCGCGAATATGCCGGTGCGGACGGTTGGGGCAAAGATGCTGTAGAAGCGGTTTCTCTGGCTAAAAAATGGGTAGGAGGTGCGTAAGATGTATCTAACAGAAAACTGGACCAGCCTGACCCCCGATGAGAAATTCGAAGCCCGCTTTAAAATCTGGATGAATCCGGAAGGAGTGGAATTCTCTCCTGAAGCAGCAGAACGTTTTAAGGAAAGAACTCAGATTATCAAGGACGCAGTGCAGTTAAAAAAACCTGCCAGAATTCCTATGTGCCCGATGATTGGCTTTTTCCCCGTTTTCCACGGTGGAATCACTGCCGAGGAAGCTATGTACGATTACGATAAGCTTGGTAAAGCGATGCGTAAATACCATGAAGATTTCCCGGCTGATTGTATGTGCAGCGGCTTTTTGATTGGACCGGGAAAAATATTTGAAACCCTTGATTATAAGCTTTACAAGTGGCCTGGTCATGGCTGCGCTGCGAATACTCCCTACCAGTGCTGGGAAGATGAATACATGTATGCAGACGAATATGATCTGTTAATTAACGATCCTTCCAATTTTTGGATGAGAGTCTACCTGCCAAGAGTTTTCGGCGCAATGCAGCCCTGGCAGATGCTGGCACCCTTCACCGATTTAATCGAGCTTCCCTTCGTCGGAGCTTCACTGATTCCTGTCGGCATACCAGATGTACAGGAAGCATTTAAGAAATATCTGGAAGCGGGCCGCCTGGCCATGGAATGGATCCAGGCTCTCGGCGCCATAGACGGCGGAAACCTGGCTTATTCCGGTGCGCCGGCAATTATGGGCGGGTTTGCCAAGGCTCCGTTTGACACCCTGGGCGATACAATGCGGGGCACTCAGCCGCTGATGCTTGATCTCTTCCGCCGCCCGGACAAGGTCCATAAGGCGATGGAAGTTCTTACTCCGCTGAACATTGAACTGGGTGTGAGAACTGCTACAGCCAACAAATGTCCATTCGTTTTCATACCCCTGCACAAAGGTGCAGATGGCTTCATGTCAAATAAACAGTATGGTGAATTCTACTGGCCGTACCTGAAGAAGGTCATGCTCGGATTAATCGAAGAAGGTTGTGTTCCCATGCCCTTCGCTGAAGGTGGCTATAACCAGCGGCTCGATTTTATCGGCGATCCGGACCTGCCGGCAGGTAAAATCCTTTGGTTCTTCGACACCACTGACATGGTTAAAGTAAAAGAAACCCTGCAGGGCAAAGCCTGCTTTGCCGGCAATGTGCCTGGTTCACTGTTTAAGGCAGGAACACCTGCGCAAATTGAAGAATACGTTAAAGATCTGATTGCCAAAGTCGGACAGGATGGTGGATTTATATTGAGCAACGGCTCAGTACTCGATGATTCCACGGCAGAAAACTTCAAAGCCATGTTCGATGCAGGACTGAAATACGGATAATTAGTACCTGTTTTACCTGGATTAAATTTAAAGCGGCAGGCTACTCAGGCCTGCCGCTTTTTATAATCAGGACATCAGTAAAACCATTAACGCTTTTTCTGTATGCATTCTATTTTCAGCCTGATCATAAATTACCGAATGCGGCCCATCCATAACTTCATCAGTCACTTCTACCCCGCGCATTGCCGGCAGACAGTGTTCAAATATTACATTTCTATCGCATTTAGAGATAACCTCTGCTGTAACCTGGTAGGGAGCAAGCAGCTTTCTCCGCTCATCCTCTTCATTTTCCTGGCCGATCCACCACCAAACATCTGTGTAAACCAGGTGCGCCCCCTTGCAGGCTTCGTCTATGTTGTCAGTATGTTTATAACTGCCACCTGATAACTTGTTGTTATGTTCATAAATATCGGTGTAATCACTGAGAATAGCATATTTATCCGGGCTGCAATGGACAAAGTTTAGACCAAGTTTAGAGCAGATTACTCCCAGGGAATGAGCCGGTTGGGTTCGATCGCCGAAGAAAACCACTTTCTTGCCGGTAATAGCATCAAAACGCTCCATCATTGTATAAACATCAGCCAGAGCCTGACAGGGGTGATTTTTTTCGGTCATGCCATTGATCACCGGTACAGTTGCACTATCTGCCAATTCGCGCATTTCATCATAATTATTCCAACGAATCATAATTGCATCAAAAAAACGGCTCAGCACCCTGGCTGTATCGTAAATACTTTCTTTCTTGCCAAGATGGATCTCACCCGGTTTCAGATAGGTAACATAACCGCCCAGCTGCTGTATCCCCAATTCAAATGATATGCGGGTTCTTGTCGAGGGTTGATCGAATATACAGCCAAGCGACTTGTGCTTCAGGTAGGGGTGAAAATAAGACCGTTTGGCTTCCAGTTTCAATTCCCTGGTTGCTTCCAGTATCAGCATAATTTCTTCACGGGTAAAATCATCAAGGTCCATAAAGTTACGTCCGGTCAGTTTGCTCAAATCAATCACTCTCCTTGGCATAATGATTTATTAACAAAAGCGGTAATTAATTCAGCCTGTCATAAGATCTGCAAGTTTAGTTATGGACGCGGTTGCTGCTGGGTGATACAGTGAATATTCCCACCGCCTAATAATATTTCCCGGGCATAAACCCCGATAACTTTACGACCAGGAAACAGCTCCTTAACCTTTTTAATTGCCTCCTGATCAGCCGGATCATCAAAAACAGGCATCACAATACCTCCGTTGGCAATATAGAAGTTAATATACGAAGCAGCAAGGCGATCGCCATCCCTGCGGGGTAGTGTTCCATCAACAGAATCGACTCCATCACATTCCTCTGCCGTGATAATAATCGGCTCTGGCTGGGTAATCCTGTGGACTTCGAGTTGCCGCCCAGCTGCATCGGTGGTATTTGTTAGCACCTGGTAGGCCTCCTGTGATCTTTCATACTGGGGATCTGCAGGATCTATCACCCAGGTCAGGGCAACAACTCCAGGACGGATAAAGGAACAAAGGTTATCAACATGCCCATCTGTTTCATCGTTAAAACAGCCTCTGGGTAACCAAATAATTTTTCTAACATTTAAATATTGTTTCAGGTAATCCTCGATCTGTGATCTGGACAGGTGAGGATTACGGTTTGGGTTAAGCAGGCATTCTTCAGTGGTGATCAGTGTCCCCTCACCATCTGTGTGAATTGAACCTCCTTCCAGAACAAGCGGTGCTTTATAGTGATCGATACCGGTTATCTCTGCCACCTTGACAGGCACCAGGTTATCCTGATCCCATGGGAAGTAAAGTCCTTCAGTCAACCCGCCCCAGGCATTGAAATTCCAATCAACCAGGCGGATTCCACCTTGATCATTAATCAAAAAAGTAGGGCCGGTATCTCTCATCCAGGCATCGTTGTTTGACATTTCCAGCACCCTGATCCGATCCGGCAGTTTGTTTCTGGCATTAATAAACTGCCTGGCAGAAACACACATGGTTACCGTCTCAAAGCGGCTTATTGCCTCTGCCACCCGGGTGAAGGTTTTCTCGGCCGGTTTAGCCCCCATACGCCAGTTGTCCGTTCGTTCCGGCCAGATCATCCAGCAGCCGTCATGAGGCTCAAACTCACCTGGCATCCTGTACCCATCCACTACAGGTAAACTGTTAATTAACATTTTGGCTGTTAAACCTCCCTTGACAATTACCTGCTTGCTTTAAATGTGTCTTTTTTAAATTTAATGTTAAATATAGTAATTCGCAAAACTGTTCTACTTTTCCTTTCTATTAAAAATGATATAATTTAGTTTGAATAAGTACAGACTGGAGGAATCTTAGATGAACACAGCAATTATCGCCTGTAAAACCCTTGAAGATGAAGTTAATGATGCCATTCAAAATACTGGAAACAATTACCCGGTTTACTGGGTTGAATCGGGCTTACATAATTATCCGGAAAAATTAAAAAAAGAACTTCAGCAAACCATCAATAATTTGTCTTCTTACACCTACCTGGTGATGCTTTTTGGAC
>CAZCHW010000025.1:0-12428 GCA_964498375.1 uncultured Syntrophomonadaceae bacterium
TTCAAGCAGTCTGTTACCCATGATAGTAGCGCGATCTTTTAGCTTTTCATTTTCTATAATCGCTAAATTTTCCAGCCCAACCCGACAGGCCAGTGGATGGCCGCTGTAGGTAAAACCGTGGTAAAAGCGATCTCTGCTTTTTAAGGCTTCAAAAATCGCTTCAGAAAATACGGCGGCCCCCAGGGGAACATAGCCACTGGTAATGCCTTTGGCCAGGGTCATTGCATCGGGGACAACACCGGACCAGTGTTCAATTCCAAAATATTTATCACCGGTTCGGCCGAACCCGCAGATAACTTCATCATCAATAAACAGAACCTGGTGCTTTTTGCAGATCTGATCAATACGCTGGTAATAATCTGGTGGTGGAACAATTATGCCCCCGGTGCCCATAACCGGCTCAGCGATAAATGCCGCTACATTATCCGACCCCAGTTCTTTTATCTTTAAATCCAGCTCTTCGGCACATTCAAGACTGCAGCCCGGATAATCTTTTCCCCAGGGGCAGCCATAACAATATGGAGGGTCGATAGATTCAAAACCGGACATTAAAGGAGTGAAACCTTCGTGAAATCCGGGTAGCCTTGTTGCCATTAGTGCCGCTGAGCTAACCCCATGGTAGGCCTTGTTGCGCGAAATGATAATATCTTTGCTGTCTTTTCCCATGACATGCCAGTAAAAGCGAACTGCTTTAACAATAGTCTCATTAGCTTCGGAGCCGCTGGATGTAAAAAATATTTTTGCTCCGGGAATAGGAACTAGTGAAGCAACCTTCTCAGCTAATCTGACTGCCGGTTCATTTGTGAACTCATTAAAGGAATGATAGGCATCCAGCAACTCAATCTGCTCAGAGGCCGTCCTGGCAATTTCTTTTCGCCCGTGCCCGATCGCACTGTACCATAGTGAGGCGGTTCCATCTATGTATTCCCGGCCATCTTGGTCATATACCTTAGATCCCTTTGCCCGGCTGATAATTTTTGCTCCTTTTTCCTGCAGGGTTTTTATGCTAGATGTGGGATGAAGGTAACACTGTTGGTCTGCTTTAATCAATTCGTGAGTCATATTTATCTTTCTCCCCATATTTTGAAAGTCGCCTGAGCGCTAAGGCCCTATCTCAGCAAACAGCTGACGAGGTTTAAATTAAACCCGAAAGGACACTTTCGTTTATAGCATATTAAACCCAACAAGACAAACCCATTAATTTGCATTTGTCAAAGACCGGTTTATGTGGTCGGTCATCCTTTCACTGTTAGCTGCCCAGCCGCCCCTTTCGGTAAGCTTTTAAATAACCACCACAGAAAGGATCCCGACCCAGCAAAGCTTCAGACGCATAAACCAGTTCCATCATCCGCTGATCTTCAGGATCAAGAATTACTGCATCCAAACCATAGGCAGCACAAATAACCATGTATGCCTGGTTTAAAAGTTTGCGTTGAGGCAACCCGTATGAGATATTGCTTAATCCGCAAATAGCGTGCACTTCCGGATATTTATTACGGACCAGCATAATCGTTTCTGCAGCTGAACAACCATTGACTGTAGAGACGCTAATCGGTTGAATTAAAGGGTCAACATAGATATCTCCCAGTTGAACACCTTCTTTTTCCAGCTGATCGATTACTGTCGAGGCAATCTTGAATCGTGTTTCCGCATCAGGCGGTATGCCCGATTGATCATCCATGCAGAGTAAAACAACTTTACAACCAAACTCTTTGATCAGGGGCAAAAGCGATTCATACCGTTCCTTCTCGCCGCTTATAGAGTTAAGTAAAGCCTGACCCTGGTGCACTTTCAGCGCTGCCTCAACTGCAACAGAGCTGGGGCTGTCAATACATAATGGCTTTCCTTTCAGTTCATCTTGTACTTCTTTGACCATCCAGCTTAAATATTCCGCTTCTTCATCAACAAAAGTACCACAATTTACATCAATATAATCGGCACCAGCTTCGACCTGTCTACGGGCCAGGGCACGAATGAAGGCGCCGTCTTTTTTTTCAACTGCCTCTCTGACTTCTTTGCGGCTTGTATTAATTTTTTCTCCGACAACTAATATTGAGAACACCTCCAAACACTATAATTAATAGATTAAATAAAGGATCGGTTTATCCCGCAGTATTATAGAATGAAAACCGCGGGATAAACTATCTATAATCTACTGGCACAGACAGCTCAAGTGCCAATGCCAAGGTCTTTTTCAAAATCAGCAATGATTTGCTCAATCTCCGCAGCAGCGCCTTCAGGAAGTGGGCTGGGCTTGTGACTCCCAATTACTGCTTTAGCTTCTTCATAGGCCCTTTCGGCCGCATCTTTAGCTCCACCGGCAACCCAGGCACTGCGGTTCTGGCGGCTGAAAATTCGTGGGTGTGACTGCTCACGCATATACTCAAAGGTCTGAGGTGCAGACATGAATTCTCCTGATGGGCCGACCTGATTAATTAAATCAAGAGACAGCTGTTCATCGGTAAGGATATAGCCATCGAGCACTTTCTGAATATTAGCGATCATGTCAACATCCAGAACCAGCTTGGCAAAATCGATGGTTAAGCCCATTTCAAGTGCTCCAGCACCATAGACAATATTTCCCCCAGCGAGAGAACCTAACAGGGAGTTCTGGGCATACTCGTAACCGCACTGTGCATCCGGAAGCATGCTGTCCGATATACCACCACCCACCAGTGATGGCAAGCAGTAATACTGGGCCAGCTTGATCGCCCCGGCACTCAGCAAGCCATGCTCGGGATTGCCTACAGCACCAACCATTTTCTTCAAATCCATAATTGTACTCATTGAACAATAAGTTACGGGGGTACCCTTACGAGTAAGCTGGGCAAGAATTAAGGCTGATAAAGTTTCCACGTTGTGCGTAACCAATGTCCCAGCCATGGTCACCGCCGAAGTAGCTCCCGCCAGCGCCATCGGTATAATAGCCAGACCAAGCCCAAGCCGGGCAACTTCCATGGTAATTTCACAACATTCCTTCCCCATTGTTAGTGGGGTAATCGGGCAGACAAAGATGGTCAGGTGAGGCCTCTTTTTAAAAGCTTCTATCCCTCCTGCCGACGCCGCTGCTATTTGCATCATTTTTTCAACATTTCGCCCTTTGTGTGCACCAATCAGAACATGCTTGCCAGTGTTATGAACAATAGCTTCCAGGTTGTGCAAAGGCTGGGTATCAGGCGATTTGTCAGTTGAACACAGAGCTCTTACCATAACTGAAATCTCGTCATAGTAATCGCAAAGACGACAAAACTTAGCCAGATCGTCTTTAACAGACTTGCGAATTTTTCGGGTTTCAGGATCGATTACCTGGACACATTCACCAAATGTGCTGTGGCCGACCCGATGAGGCTCAGCAGAAAAATCATATTCCGGAATTCTGCCATAGTAAGTAGTGCGCGCCGGGGCCCAACCAATACACTGTTCCACAACATGCGGGGGGATCTTGACATTAGCATGGCCGTCCCTGTATTCTACTTCCGCACCGGCTTCCCTGAATACTTTTACCGCTTCTTCACACTCTACCTTTATCCCGGTGTTTTTAAATACTTCAAGGGTAGCAAAGTGAATTGTATCTAGTTGATCGCGGGATAAAATTTTTAACCCTACTCCGGCTGCATTATTCATTCCACTTCTCCGGTTCCTGATCAAAACTACACCTCCTCGCGTTAATGCCGCAACCAATAAGGTGGTTGCAGTGAAACCTGCTTTCCTCCCCGCAATCTCTATGCGGGGAGGAAAGCAGCTGTTTTGTTACGATGCTTCTTTAGGCGGCTGATAATCAATTGTCATCTTTTGCGGCTTGGTTTCTTTAAAGTCTTCACCCAGCCATTTCAAAAGCGACCAGACCATAATGAAAACAATCACCACCAGCGGCAGAGCAACCACGATTGTTGAAGTTTGAACAGTTTGCAAACCGCCAATTGTCAATAATCCAACCGCCAGGGCAGCAAGAACAAGTGCCCATAACAGACGGTTCCAGCGGGCAGGCTGTTCGTCTCCCTTTAAGTCCTTCGAGCATACAGAAGCAAGGACATAAGCTGAAGAATCAAGTGTCGTTGACAGGAAGACAAAACAGAGAATCGTGTAAACTATCGTTACCAAACCGGATAAAGGCAGCTCATTGAGCACGGCAATAACTGCTGCCGGCCCCCCGCTTTCTGACAGTATCTGAGAAACCGGGGCAATGCCATTGATATCCAGATAAATTGAATAGCCTCCGAATATGGCGAAGTAAACCCAGCAACCCATTGTCCCCCAAACGATACAGGCCAGAACAACTTCGCGGATTGTTCTTCCCTTGGAAATACGGGCAACAAATAGACCAAACATCGGGCCATAGGCAAACCACCAGGCCCAGTAAAAAATAGTCCAGCCTTCAGGAAAACCGCTCTTGCCAACAGGGTCTGTCCAGAAGCTCATCCGGAAAAAGTCATTCAAGAGAAGACCAAAGCTATTTGTCCACGAACTGAGAATAAATACAGTCGGGCCAGCCAAAAGAACAAAGGCTATTAATGCAAGCGCAAGATACATGTTGATATCACTGAGTACTTTAATACCTTTAGCTAAACCACGGTAGACTGAAATGCTGAATATTGCGGTCCAGATCAGCAGAATTACCAGGTTAAGGCCGAAGGTATTCTCCAAGCCAAACATATTACTGGCCAAAGCTGAAACGAGCGGAACAGCCAGACCCAAAGAAGTGCCAACCCCACCGATAATACCGAACATGACGAAGATCTCGATAATAACTCCGATTGGACCTTCAGTAACTTTACGTCCAAGAACTCCGGCACATGTCGAACTAATCCGCAGGTGAGGATCTTTACGAACATATACCGCATAGGCAATTGGAATGGCAAAAATACAATATATTGCCCAGGCACTGAAACCCCAGTGGAACTGCCCATATAGGTGAGCCCATTCGGCAGCTATCATCGAATGAGGTTCAACATGAAAAGGCGGTCCAAGTAAGTAGTAAAGTGGTTCGGTAATCGACCATAACATAATGCCAATTCCAATACCGGCACAAAACATCATTGCCACCCAGCTTATATAGCGAAACTCAGGCTCATCGTTCGGCCCACCAAGCTTCACATGGCCAAAACGCCCGAAAGCCAGCCAGAGCAAAACCACAAAGCATCCCATTCCGGCAATGAGGAAAAACCAACCGAAGTTGTCGGTTACAAAAGCAAAGGCGCTGTTTACTGCCTTTGCCCCTGCTTCCGGGCTCAAAGCCAGGAAGAGGCTAATCGCCACTGCAACTATAAGGGCCGGCCAAAAAATCTTTGGATCAATCGGCACTTTTCTATCACTCATTCTATTTTACCCCCTTAATCTCAGTTCATTGATTAATTACAAACTACAAAGCAACTTGTGAAAAAGGAACATAATAAATACAGTATCATTTACTTAATTGTAAAGATATTCATTACGATAGTTTAACCGCTCATACCAAACCTCCAATATGTTAGAATTGTAATCCTATTTTAGCAATCTTCTATAAAGAGCACCTCCCTTTTAACTTTTTACTGCCAGTAGCTCAAGTACTTTTACTACTGCTTCGGCAGCATCTTCAGCATAAGCATCGGCCCCAATCTTGTCGGCAAATTTCTGAGTTACCGGAGCCCCACCGACTATGGTTTTAAAGCGATCACGAAGGCCTCTGTTACGCAGCTCTTCTTCTAACTTTTTTTGACCATTAAGTGTTGACGTTAACAAGGCGCTTGTTCCGATAATATCAGCATTGTGCTGTACTGCTCCTTCGATAATGGCTTCAGTACCGATATCGCGGCCCAGATCAACCACATTAATACCCTGGGTTTTAATCAGGGAAATAACAATCCCTTTACCGATGTCATGAACATCGCCTTCTACCGTGGCGATAACCATAGTGCCTTTCTTCGATACTGTGTCGGAGTTTTCTTTCAGGATCGCTTCATTCAGAATCGCTGTCACTTTTTCCATGATCATGGCCGCCTCAATAAGTTCGGGCAGAAACCTTTCACCCCGCTCAAAAAGGTTACCAACCTGCCTGATCCCTTCGCTAAATCCATCATTCAAGACCACCATCAAGTCAGTCTTGCTTTCAACTGCTTCCCTGGCCGTAGCCAGGGCTTTTTCTTCATCACCATCAAGAATTGCGTTAACTGCACTTTGCAGAATCTCTTTCTCGCTCATCTAATAACCTCCATTCCGGCAAACATTTAATTAAAATGATCCTCCCGATCTTTCTTTAAACCTGTTAATTGAATTAATCTCAATATCAAGCAGCTCGGCAATCCTGAATTTTGCTTCTATACCGATTGCTCCTCCCGGGCGAGCCAGAACATGGCCGATATTTAAGTCTTCCCGCACTTCACGCATAACCTGTGAATCACAAAGATCAAATACTGATATTCCCAGTTTGTCTGCTACATATTTTTTGGCTTCATTTACTTTAAGAGCTTTGGATGCCATGACGCGCGCCACCAGATCTCCGGCGGTGCGAACTCCACCCATCCCTGTTGCCAGCTCGTGTAAAAACGCCATTCCGAAGGTATCACCGTGACCTATCTATAAGCCGTCTGCTTTTCCGATTTCGATTAAAGCCACCGAAGCCCTGGAGATAGCATCTACCGGAGCGGTACTGGTTACCGGCACTCCGCCGACCCCCATACCGGCGTTGGGGTGAATCGGAATTTTGCTTATTGTTGCGCAGGCTTTAACAAAAGTACAAGCCCGGGCAATATTCCAGGGCACCGACATATTGCTTTTTGTATTGATCACAGGACCGAAAATATCAACCCCGGCCTGCTGGGCCAGCTCAAGTTGCTTGTGACAGTAAAGCCCGGCCAGGCGGGTGTCGTTATATTTAAGTTTACCGTGCATACCGAGAACAAATTCTCCGGCCATTCCCATTTCGATATGGATCTCAGGCATTGCTTTTTTTAGCTTTTCAACAGCCAGTAAGCTGGCCAGAAAGTCGGCATCGCCAGAAGCGCCAACGGTATCAAAATTGATGCCGTCCGAACCGGCTTCATGCATCGCTTCAGCTACAAAAAAGATATCTTTAACTGCCATTTCACAGGCTTCTTCCTGGGCATCCCGCGCTTCCTGCACCTTCCCGAGCGGAAGCAGTTCTGACCAGTTGTCAATTGGCCCGTCAGGCTTAGTATACAAGCCCAGGTTTGGCATAGCGCCATAATAAACCGGTATAGTTGCGTTGAGTTGAATCTGTTCCATCGACTGCCGCTCTTCTGAGATGATCGCTTTAACCGGTTTGAAACTGTAATCAGAATGTCCGACTTCAAAAGTATCAGAGCAGAAAGCTCTTTCGTGAGCCATCACCGTTCCGAGTCGATCAACCGGAACTCCACCGCGCAGAGGGAATTTTAATGTTCCGGCATCAAAACTGTGGACAACCTCATGCCCCGGTTCCACAGATACCACCTTTTGGGGAGCGGCACAGATTTCAAACAGGCGCTCCAATTCATCCTTGCCTAGGGGGTCAATTTTACCGCGATCGGCAGCATCCTCGGTTCCGGCTAACAGATCTTGTCGCAACTCTTCTTCTGTCAGCCAGAGGGCGCTGCCGTCCCCCATTCTAGAAAAGATTTTCTTCATAACTAATCCTCCTTGTTAATAAATTTCCCAGTAGTCAGTTGTTGCTATAGGTTATATTTAATTGCAAATAGCATGCCATGATGACCGGATCGATCATTTTAAACTTTTATTGTCTTAATTATTACTGCAGTAATAACTTATTCAACAAAAATTCTTTTTAGATAGGGTACTCAAAAAAGGCAAGGCAATGATTTTTTTCATCACAATAATTCAAAAATAGTTTAAAAAGAAAACGGCAGGGTAACAAACCCCACCGTCATGATTAAACCAAAACAGTCTATTTAATACCGTACTCTTTCTCAGCTTCTTCAACCATCTCTCGCAGAGTTTGAACAGTTGCCGAGGGCAAAGGCTCCGGTTGATGGCTTGCCAAAATTGCATTGGCTTCTTCATAAGCCCTTTCAGTCATCGTTGTTGCTCCGCTGTTTAACCAGCCGGTCCGGTTTTGTCGGTCGATCAACTTGCTCTGCGACTGTTCCTTACGGAAATTATTATAGGTATGCTCGTGACTGATGAACTGACCACCGGGACCAACTTCATGGATAACCTCCAAGGCTAGTTTGTGATCGGCAATTTCAATGCCACCGATCACCTTTTTGACCATCCTGAAAATTTCATTATCCATAACAAGCTGGGCAAAATCAAAACTCACGCCGAGTTCAAGCATTCCAGCTCCATAAATCAGGTTAGCGCCACCCTGGGCAGCTAACAAGGCAGTTATGGTTTTTTCGTGGGCTGCTTGAGCATCGGGAAGCTTGCTGTCTGCCTAACCACCGGCGACAAAACTGGGAAGCAGATAATAGCGGGCCAGCTTTGCCACACCAGCCGAAATTAAACCCAGTTCTGGCGCTCCGACAGGAGTTGTCGAAAACCTTAAATCCATCATCGTTGTAGAACTGCCATAAAGAACCGGTGCTCCTTTTGAAGCAAGCTGACTAAGCACAACGGCACTGAGCACTTCGGCATTATGCGTAACCAGAGTACCGGCCAGGGTTACAGGGGTTGTCGCTCCAGCCAAAGCCATGGAAATTATATTACAGGGAATTCCAGCCCTGGCAGCTTCGATCATTACATCGGTGCAGTCGGGGATAAGGCGCAGAGGACTGGTTGGGCAAACATTAAATGTAATAATCGGCCTTCTTTTCAGCTCTTCCCTTCCACCGACCACTTCCGCTGCCATGGCAATAATTTTGCGGCAATTTTCAATCCCGTCCGCCCCGATGAAAAAGTGTTTGGTTGTATTCTGGAAAATTGCTTCTGCATTATGCAACGATTGAACTTTTCCATCATAATCCAGCGCAGTAACGGCACGATAACTGATATCAAGCTCTTCCAGATAGTCACTCAACCTGGCCGCATCGGCGACATCTTTTTTTACCGACTTTCTGTACTCACGGGTAACTGGATCAATTACAGCCACCCCTTCACCAAAGTTTACAAATCCAACCCGCGAACCCTCAACTACATAGTCTTTTTCCGGCTTTCTGCCAGCCAGCCGCACCGAAGGTGGTGCTGTGCGGATTGCATCTTCAACCATATAAGAGGGCATCCGGACCAAACCGGAATCAAAATCAACATCTGCACCGCCTTCAGCAAAGAGTTTCTGGGCCTGCTTACTTTCCACCTTGATTCCGGTGTTACGCAAAACATCCATTGTCGCCAAGTGCAGGGTATCTAACTCATCCCTGGTCAGCATGTTTAAACCCAAGCCGTTAAAACTTCTGATTCCGGCCTGCAGGTTTCTAAAAGACAAGCAAATCACCTCCGTTAAATTGTGTTAATTAAAAATATTTATACCGGAATTTCTGGTCCACCCCCTTAACCGGCGGTCAGGTCAAACAACCTGACCACTGTATCTAAATTGCAAAAAACATGCCATCTCAATCAGAGACAGCATGCTCCCTTACTTTATTGCTATTAGAGACATAAAATTCTACAAAATCACAGCCGCCTGGCCTAATAATCGAAAAATGCATTGCTTTAATGCAATTAGTAATTATTCTTTTGCTTCAGATAATCGTTTCATAATTCTAACAACGGTAGACTGGGCGATTCCCAAAACTTCTGCAGCTTTATAGGTTGACCCGTACATTTTATAAGCTTTCTCCACCAGTTCACGTTCAAGCTGCCTTTTTGCCTTCTTATAGGGAATAATATCGGTGCAGTAGACCCCCTCATTTTTCGGTCTAGCCCCGGTTAAAAGTTCGGTAAAACTTTCTCGAGTCCCGATTCCACTGTCATGTATGACCACAGCGCGCTCCAAAACATGTTCCAGCTCCCGGACATTGCCCGGCCAATGATAACCGACAAACTCTTTGACAACCTGATCGTCAAAGTTTACATTTTTGTCATGCTTCCGGTTATACAAATCAAGATAATACCTGATCAGTGCAGGGATATCATCTGTCCGCTCGCGCAGTGGTGGAATCGTAACTGGAATCAGGTTCAAACGGTAGTAAAGATCCTTGCGGAAATTGCCTTGTTGAACTTCATCTTCAAGATTACGGTTTGTAGCAGCTATGATGCGTGTATTCACCTTAACCTTTTGTGTCCCGCCGATCCGGAAAAGTTGCATGTCCTGTAAAAACTCAAGCAATTTGACCTGTAGATCCTGTGATATTTCACCAATTTCATCTAGAAATAGGGTGCCTCCTTCTGAGAGCTCAATTTTTCCTTTTCTGCCTCTTGCATCAGCACCGGTAAAGGCTCCGCTTTCATAACCAAACAACTCTGAACTGATCAGGGTGTCGGGAAAAGAAGCACAGCTGATTTTGACAAATGGCTTATTACGGCGGGGACTCAACGCATGGATTGCTCTTGCTACCACCTCTTTACCCACACCTGTTTCGCCCTGAATCATTACCGTCAAATCAAGTGGGGCAATTTTTTTGATTGTCTCCTTAATTTGGCGCATCGGCTCACTTTTCGAGATAAAATTAACCTGGGCAAAAAGCTCATCCTGCATGTTAGTCAGTTCATTATCCAGGCGCTTGAGCTCATCCTCTTTATCTTCAAGCTCTTTTTTTGTTTCGACCAGCTCGGTCATATCTTTGGAGGTGCAAAGGGTGAACATAATTTCATCCTGCTCATTTAATACGGGAATTCCCGTGCACAGCCGCCAGCGCTTGCTTTTTTTCATGTACTGCATGATATCAACTTTGCGTTTGTTTTTCAAAACTGCCAGGGAGCCGCTGCTGGAAAATAATTTTTTATCGATCAGCTCATTAATCATCCGCCCTTCCATTTCTTCCGGAGGGAGACCGATTATTTCAGCGCCGCGCGGGTTAACAAGCAAAATTTTCCCATGCTTATCGGTAAGAAATATTTCTTCCTGGAAATGATAAATTATTTTTTCGTAAAGCACTTTATTTTTCCATAAACTGGCCGACTCAAGGGCATATAAAGGTCTGCCCGTATCGCTGCAAACCAGGGCAAGATCTGTCTCAAGCTCTTCCAGTTGAAGAAGATCTTCCACCTTTCTCAGACAAATAAACGGCAAATCTCCTTTGATATCAGCAAGGGTCTCTATCCCCGGAGATGGATTTAGCAGCGCCCGAAGAATTGTCTGGACAGAATAGAGTTTGCCACCGGCCTTTGTAATCCTTAAATAAATATATTTCAGGTTAAGGGGAATATCTTTTTCTCTAAAGCCCGCAAGCGCGGTATGGCCCGGCAATACCAGAAGATTATCAGTATCAATCTTTAAACTGTCGATCAATCTCATCGCTCCAGTTTTAATATAAATGGATTCTAAACACTATGTAATCTTTCGCGAATTAATTTGATAAACCTTTTATTTGCAATTATTATATCCTTAGATATCAATTTCTCGAAATCAAGAACAATTGAAATGCATTTAGGCATTAAGGTTACTTGTCAATTTGGGGCCACCCCCAAAATATAAGCTAATCTGCTACCTTTCCGGCAGGAACAGTTTATAAAAAACCTGGCACTGTTTTTGCATGAATAATATTATATTACTAAAACTGAAAGGGGCTTAACCACATGAGTAATAATTTAGGAACTTCCGGCTTTGGTCCGGGCCCAAAGTCACAGGAGCTTATGAAGGTAAGGGATCAGCATGTAGCCCGGGGCATTTCTTATGTAATGCCTGTTTTTGTCGATAAAGCTGAAGGAGCGCTTATCACCGATGTAGACGGACATCAGTTTATCGACTTTGCCAGCGGTATCGGTGTTGCCAATTTCGGTAATAACTACCCCGCCGTTGTTGAAGCAATTAAGCAGCAAGCCGAACATTACCTGCATACCTGCTTCATGGTCACCATGTATGAACCTTATGTCAAACTTGCGGAGAAACTTAACCAGATAACTCCCGGTGATTTTACTAAAAAAAGTGCTTTCTTCAATAGCGGTGCGGAAGCTGTGGAAAATGCAGTAAAACTTTCCAGGCGCTATACAAAAAGAGCCGCAGTTATTTCCCTTGAATGCGCATTTCATGGACGAACTTTGTTAACAATGACTTTAACTTCAAAAGTAAAACCTTATAAATATGGGTTTGGACCATTTGCCAGCGACACTTATAAGATTCCCTCCCCTTATTGCTATCGCTGTCGTTTCGGTTTAACCTACCCGGGCTGTGATTTAAAGTGCGCTCATTACCTTGACCAGTTTTTAGCTGTTGATTGCGCTCCCGACAACGTAGCCGCTTTTATCGCCGAACCGGTTCAGGGTGAAGGAGGATTCAATATTCCGGTAGAAGGTTTTTTGGAGCATATCAGGGAGATTTGTGATAAGTATGACATTCTTATGGTCACTGATGAGATACAGTGTGGAATGGGAAGGACAGGCAAATTATTTGCGATTGA
>CAZCHW010000026.1:0-9984 GCA_964498375.1 uncultured Syntrophomonadaceae bacterium
AGCCAAAGATTAAGCCAATAATTGTCAGGGGCAGGTTATGTGCGACAAAGCGCCCGATCGGCAGGCCGGAAAGCTGAGAAGCAAGAATCAGGCTGGGAAATAAAGGCAGGGCAAAGTAAAGGACATGCCGAAACCAGATGTTGACTACAGCTTGTTTTCCCGGCGGAAGATTTAATTTCGTACCGGCTTCAGCACACAGGGGTGCAGATAAAACTGCTCCTCCGGGAACAGTTAGCATCCCGATCAATGCCGGCATGGCAACAGCGATAATTCTTACATCGGCAACCAGTGCTTGTAAATTAAGAATTATTTGTTCCAGTGCCCCTGTAGCTTTCAATATGTAACCCAGCATGCCAAGCAGAATGATGCTCAGCACCAGCATAACAGTGATACTGCTTAACAGGCCATCTTTCAGAACTGACAGGAAATCGGCCAGGGGTAATCCGGCCAGTAACCCGAGCGTGGCCGATCCAAGCAGCATCGTCAGCCCAATGTTCAGGCCCCTGTAGATGCAAATGATAATAACCAGGACAGAACCGCCCAGTGCAATGTACCATGCCATCTTATTCACCTTGCCAAATTAATATGTTGAATGTAGCTATTATCATAGCGTAGATAACCGGACACTGCAATAACCGGAGCTCATTAAATTCAATAATATTTATAATGCGAATAAAAAGGAATTATATATTATAAGTCGAATAAAATGTTTATTGATAATTATCATATAATAGAAAATATTAGGTGTAATGGTTGAGACTGCTTAAGAAAGGGGGCTTCACTGCCAAGTAAACTTAAGGTGCCAGGTAAAGTAGTTAACACAACATGAAGGGAGTAAGAAAATGAAAGCAAAAGGATACCTGTTGTTTGTGTTTCTTCTGGTATTAGCTCTGGCGATAAGTGGATGTGGACAGACCGATGAAGTGATCGAGCCGGAAACAGGTGGTGATGACCCGGGGGGGCCGAGTCAGACGGAAGTTGTAAGCGCAATAGATGAGGTTGTTGAGGCGTTCTACAATAATGAATACGATGATGACGAGGTCATCGTTGCGTTGCAAGAAGTTATTCCAAAGCCGGAAGGTTATCCCGCCCGGCCGGTTGAATACATTGTTCCCTGGGGTGAAGGGGGAGGGTCGGATAATTATGCCCGACACATTGGCTTTGATGCGGCAAAAATTATGGGCCAAAATATTGTCTACAATAATATGCCAGGCGGTGGCGGTGAAGTAGGTTTGGCCTACCTGTTAACACAAGCTCCTGATGGTTATACTATTTATGGAGCTATCGCCAATCAAACAATCAATGATGCTCTTGGAACGCAACCTCACGCTTTTAGTACGGATGTGGAATTCATCATTCGGAACCAGGGAGCTACTGAAATATACTGGGTCAGGGCAGACAGCCCCTTCCAGACAATGCAGGATGCTCTCGATTATGCGATAGAGAACCCTGGTCAGCTTACTATTTGTGGTGCAGGAGCAGGCGGGGATGATGAATTCCGGATTGCTTCTCTGTCAAAACAGCTTAACACGGATATCATCTACGTGCCTTATGATGGCACCGGTGAACGAGTATCTAGTTTACTGGGCGGTCATGTTGATATGATGCACGAAACGGTTGGGGTTGTAATTGATCTTTATGAAGTAGGTGATATTAGACCACTGGCCTATGGTGGCGATATAGTATTTGATGAACTTGACCCCGACATTCCATGTATCACCGATATGGGTTACGATGTGCCGGTCGGTCGCTGGCGGGGCATGGTGACGGTAAAAGGTGTGGACTCCCAGATAGTTAACTACCTTCACAACTGTTTTTATGCTGCATCAAAATTACCATACTATCAAAATTATGAAAAAGAATTTTTTCAACACTTACCCAACGCATATCTGAATTCAGCAGATTTTGAAGCCTACGTAATTGACGAGGTAGCGAGACTGACAGATCTGGCCAGGGAACTGGGCTACATTCAATAACTTGGTCTATAAATGCCAGTGGAGGCAGTGAAACTGCCTCCACTGGCAATAATATTTAAAGGTGGTCGGAAACAAGATGCCAAAATCCCTGACTGCTGCAATCGATAAGTTGATGCTGAGATCGCGCAGGTATGGTGAAATGATTGTCGCTTTGATTATGTTTACTTTTTTTACCGGAATGCGAATTTTTATAGGCAACTTTATGGACTTAAGTGTAGAAAGATGGCGTTTTGTCAGCCCTGCTTTCTGGCCGGGGTGGATCCTGGTTATCGGGGCGGCGCTATCGGCATTCTTTATTTATAATGCCTATAAAAAATTACAGGCAGACAACGGCAACGGCGATGATGAGTTTGCCGGGCTTGATAATTATCACAGGGAAATGGCCCTGCGGGCTAAATATCAGCAAGAGGGGAAAATCCTGTCGGTAAAAGAGCTGGAAGCTTTAGCTGATGAACAGATTAAACAATCGGAGGAGAAGGCAACATCCAAAGAGTTAATTCGGTTGGTTACAATATTAATTGTAACCTTTATTTATCTATATATAATCAGGATTGCCGGCTTTATTACCAGCACCTTGTTATTCAGTATTCTTTATCTGGTCCTGCTTCGCGAAAAGCGGCCGTTAGTGCTGGTTGTTGCTCCGGTTAGCCTGGTAGCAGTAATTTGGTTTGTTTTTACCCGGCTCCTGGTGGTTCCGCTGCCCAGGGGAATCGGTTTTTTCATGATGATCAGTAACATATTTTATTAGGCTGTAACTATACTTGAGCAATTGAGCTAGCTTGATCATCCAGGGAGGTACAATGATGCTGGAATACTTTTGGATAGGGCTGGAAACATCAACCAGCTTAAGTAATTTACTGGCGATTGTCTTAGGGGTGTTAATTGGTTTGATCTTCGGAACCATCCCCGGATTAAGCGGTGTCACAGCAGTTAGTTTGCTGGTTCCATTTACTTACAGTATGTCGCCTGTCACCGGCTTGCTGATGATGATTGGAGTCTACTGCGCTGCAACTTACGGCGGTTCGATTAGCGCGATATTGTTTAACATGCCTGGAGATGTGATGGGGGCTGCAACTGCAATTGATGGACATCCGATGACTTTAAAAGGCGAAGCGCACAGGGGCTTGGCCATGGCAATTTTTGCCTCATTTTGTGGCGGTATCATCGGGACAGTTTTGCTCAGTTTTGTAGCCCCGCAGTTTGTTAAGGTTGCTCTGACTTTTGGCTCACCTGAATATTTTGCCCTGGCTATTCTTGGGCTGGCCGTTGTCGGAAGCATAGGAGCAAAATCGCAGATCAAAGCAATGCTCGGTGTTGTCTTTGGATTATGGCTTTCAACAATAGGGCTGGATCCTGTTTCCGGAATATCGCGGTTCACCCTGGGCAACCCGATGCTGCAGGCTGGTATAAGTTTCATCCCGGCGATTATCGGTTTTTTTGCCTTTTCAGAAATCTTTGCCCGTCTTTATGATCGGCATATTAATAAAGGATTTGATGCGGATATTGTTAAGAAGACTAAAATATTCAACTTCCCGAAGAAGCAGGACATTGTAAATAATACTACGAATATTCTTCGTTCATCTTTGCTGGGTAATTTTGTTGGCATGCTGCCCGGGGCAGGGGCAACAATTGCCGCCTTTCTGGGATACGGAACTGCTGTTCGTTTTTCCAAAAGGCCTCAGGATTATGGGACTGGAATAGTGGAAGGGGTGGCCGCTCCTGAATCAGCTAACAATGGTGCGGTAGGTGGGGCCATGGTGCCGTTGCTGACCCTGGGAATCCCCGGTAGTGCCACCGCTGCTGTGATGCTCAGCGTGATGATCCTGCATGGTTTAAGGCCCGGTCCGTTGCTCTTTGAGCGTATGCCAGAACTAACTTATTCAATTTTTGTCGGCATGTTTATTGCCAATGTTGTCATGCTTGTAATGGCCATGTTTTTTGTGCGTATCCTGGTTCGCTTATTATTGGTACGTTTTGAAGTGCTCAGCTTGTTTATCTTTGTATTCTGTGTTTTTGGTGCCTTTTCCATCTATAATCGTTTCGTTGATGTCTGGGTAATGTTTGTTTGTGGGATACTCGGATTTTTTGCTAAAAAATATGATTTTTCCATAGCTGCAATAATTCTCGGACTTGTGCTGGGTGATATAGCTGAAAATGGTTTAATCAACGGCATATCAGTTACCCGGGGTGACTTTGGCGCTTTCTTCATCCGGCCGATTACCATGGTTATATTGGCAATCTCAATCTTTTTTTTGGTTTCACCATTAATTTTTGATTACATCAAGAGTAAAAAAACTGTTGCAACCGGGATTTCAGATCAGTGACAACTTAATTACCTGCTGAACTGAAAATATTTTAGCCTGGATGCTTCAATAAGTCTGGCTATATTGCACAAGGAGGATTAGCATGGAATTTTTAACAGTCCTGAGAAAACGGCGCAGTGTGCGCTCATTTTTAGATACCCCGATCCCAAGGCAGATGATTCTGGATATATTGGCAGCAGCCAATATGGCCCCTTCTGCTACCAACAGCCAACCCTGGTCGTTTGTTGTTGTTGACCGCGAAGCTTTGCAGCGATTGACTGAATTAACCGGCGAAGCTTTTAATGAAAGGTATGGATCAATGCAGCGCAGGGATGTAGAAACCAAATTGTCTCGCCTGTCAATACCGGGCCAGGATAAGTTTCATGGACTGGGCATGTTTTATAAAACCCTGGGAGGAGCTCCGGTAGTGATAATCGTCTGTGTTGAACATCATGCCGATCCTTACAATCAAATGCTCAATCTGGCCGGAGCTTCTGCAGCTGTCCAAAACTTGCTGTTAGCTGCCTGCGACCGGGGCCTTGGATCATGCTGGATGATGGGGCCGCTGCAAAAAAGAAACAGAGAGATAAAAAAATTGCTGGAAATTGGAGAAAACCAAGATATAATTGCCATCGTGCCGATAGGTTATCAGGCCGCCGAACCCTCAACTCCGAAAAAAATAGCGGTAGAAGAAAAAATTCGCTGGGTGGTGTAAACGCCAGTTGCCAATAATGGAAGAATTGACTAACATAATAAATAAATTTTGCCTGCAGGATGCTGGTAATCGCTTGCCGGATGGACGCATTATCTTTGACCAACCCCTGATTGGGGTGGCTTCAGCGAGTGATCAACTCTTTAAGCAGTATCTGAACGAGAACATTATTGGCCCACACTTTAATCTGCCGGAAACATGGCTTTCCGGGGCCAGGTCTGTGCTATCATACTACTTGCCCTTCCGGCAGGAGATCAGGGAGTCAAACTATGGTCGACCGCCGGCATCGGAAGAGTGGCTTCATGGAAGATTCCTTGGGGAAAGGTTTAATGAAAAACTTAGAAGGCTCTTGACCGATTATTTTATATTTATAATGGAAGGAAGTCGTGCAATTGCTCCTTTGCTTGATGCAAAATTTCTGGCTGACTATGAGCTGATGAGCAGCAATTGGTCGGAAAGACATATTGCTTATGCTGCCGGACTGGGAACTTTCGGTCTTCACCGAGGTTTAATTACAGAGAAAGGGGTGGCCGGAAGATTCGGCAGTGTTATTACTGATTTTGAGCTGCCAGTTTCTAGTCGAACAGCAAAAAGTTACTTTGATAACTGTCCCTTTTTGGTGGACGGTAGTTGTGGTCATTGCATCAAAAGATGCCCTGCCGGGGCAATATCCAGGAGAGGAAAGAATAAGCAAAGATGTTACCAGTATATGTTCACAGAAGACCATTTAAAGGACACAAGAAAGCAATTTGCTTATCCGCACAGTATATGTGGAAAATGTCAGGTTGATGTGCCCTGCGAAGCAGGCATTCCGCAAATACGAAACGCAAAGGCCGATGAGAGCACTGGCCTTGAAGGTTCTGCCTAGTTCGTCTATAATTTAAGGAGCCAGTAATTTATTAACAAATAAAGTGAATAGGAGGATTATAATGAACAGAGAAGAGAGAAAAGAAAAAGTGCTAGAGGTGCTTAATAAAGCAAAAGCAATGGAACTTCAGGCTATCCATCAATATATGCACCAGCATTATCATCTGGATGATAAAGATTATGGTGAACTTGCAGCTAAGGTGAAATTAATTGCCATTGATGAAATGCGTCATGCCGAGATGTTGGCCGAAAGGATTACTGAACTTGGCGGGGAGCCTACTACAGAACTTGCCGGACCGGTAACGAAAGGACAGAGCGTTGAGGAGATCTTCCCCTTTGATGTTGGGCAGGAAGACGATGCTATTGTCGCATACAGCCAATTTCTTAATGTTTGCCGTGAAAATGGCGACAGCATTACCGCCAGGCTCTTTGAAACCATCATTGAACATGAACAGGAACATATGAATTATTTTGACAATGTTGATGAACATATCAAGTCTCTTGGATCTACTTATTTATCGCGTATAGCCGGGTCATCATCGGATACCGGGCCTTCGAAAGGTTTTGCCTTTCCGAGCGAGTGATTAGCGTTTTTTTACTAGCCAGGTACATAATTGCCCGAAGCAGCTCCTGTAATAGGTGCTGTTCTTTTATTTAGCCGGTTTTTACAGAGTATAAAAAAGAGTTCGTTTTATACAACGAACTCTTTCAGAATACTGGTGCCGAAGGTGGGAGTTGAACCCACATGCCCGGAGGGCGCACGATTTTGAGTCGTGTGCGTCTGCCAATTCCGCCACTTCGGCCTGCTACCAAAGTTTAGCATATGATTAAGGGCAAATCAAGTATTCAATAGACCGCCAAGAAAAAATAATTAGGTTGGTCGATTATTCAGCAAATCCTTTAAAATATATTGATAATTGTGTAAGTTAATAAATTCACAAAGCAGGGGAAATAAATTTTACTCTCGAAATTATTAAACGGTAAAAGTATTTTGACTGATCACTAATATTAAGGGGTGACAAGTAAATGAGTGATGAATTAATCAAGGGCGGCGCATTTCTGCTTGGACCGGTTGATGAAAACACAGTTTTTACACCGGAAGATTTTGATGATATCCATCTGATGATTAAAAAGACCAGTGTTGATTTTATGAAAAACCAGGTTGAACCTAAAATTGATGAAATTGAAGTAAAAGCGGAAGGGGTAACTGTTGGCCTGATGCGAGAGGCAGGCGAATTGGGGATGATTGGCAGTGATGTGCCTGAGGAATACGGTGGCGAGGAAGCTGATAAAATAACCACCATGATCATCACTGAAAGCGCTTCGTTGTGTGGCGGTTCTTTTGCAACCGCCTTCGGCGCGCACACGGGAATTGGCACATTGCCAATCGTATATTTTGGGAATGATGAACAGAAAAAGAAATACCTGCCCGGTTTAGCCACAGCCGAAAAAATTGCTGCCTATGCCCTTACTGAACCGGAAGCCGGTTCAGACGCGCTAAACTGCAAGACCAAGGCTGTGCTTTCCGAAGATGGTAAGTATTACCTTCTTAATGGAGCAAAGCAGTACATCACTAATGCTGCCTGGGCAGATGTAATTGTCACTTATGCGAAAATCGATGGAGAAAAATTCACCGCTTTCATTGTTGATGCTGATGCTGAAGGCGTATCGATCGATCCTGAAGAAAAGAAAATGGGGATCAAGGGTTCTTCAACCTGCAGTGTTATTTTTGATAACGCCAAAGTGCCGGTAGAGAATATGCTTTGGCTGGAAGGTAAGGGCCACCAGGTAGCCTTTAATATTCTTAATATCGGTCGTTTTAAGCTGGGAGCCGGTTGTGTAGGGGGCAGTAAAAAAGTTATTGAATTTGCCTCGGAGTATGCCCTGCAAAGAATCCAGTTTAAGCAGCCAATTGCCCAGTTCAATATTATTAAAAATAAGATTGCCAACATGACAATTCTTACTTATTTAATGGAAAGTCTTGTTTACAGGATTGCTGGAATGATCGATGAAAAACTGGAAGAAGTTAAAGAAGCCGGCGCTAAACCATCCGACATCGTTCAGGCAATCCAGGAATATGCAATAGAATGCTCAATTTCCAAGGTGTTCTGTTCGGAAGCTATGGACTACATTGCCGACGAGGGAGTGCAAATCTTCGGTGGTTATGGCTATGGCGAAGAATATCCGGCAGAGCGGTCTTATCGTGACAGCAGGATTAACCGGATATTTGAAGGAACGAATGAAGTTAACCGGATGTTAATTCCCGGAACTTTATTACGCAAAGCAATGAAGCAGGAAGTGCCGTTCATGGAGGCAGTGATGGGACTTGGCGGTGCTCTGGGGAAACTTAAGGAAGCAGAAGTACCGTCAGAAAGCCCGGCTCGTGAAGAGTTTTACTTAAATAACATGAAAACTCTTTTCCTGCTGGCTGCCGGAAATGCTGCTCAAAAATTTGGTCAGGATCTAACTAACGAGCAAGAAATTCTCTGCCGGCTCGCAGATATGGCGATGGAAATATTTGCTGCTGAAAGCGGCCTTTTAAGAGCGAAAAAGATGCTGTCGCAGGGCGAAAGTGAAGAATCGAAGCTGGCGTTGGCTATGACTTGCTGCTTTATCTATGAAATGATTCCGAAAATGGAAGCCTGGGCCAAAGAGGTTGTTTCGGCAACACTCGAAGGAGAGGCTGCAGGAAAAGCTTATGCGGGAATACGTCTTTGCTCTGCTTACGAACCGGTAAATGTATTTGCACCTAAACGTGAAATTGCAGACGCAGTTTATGCCGGGAAAAAATATTTTCTTGATCGTCTCTAAAAAAGAGACAGTTCTAAACCAGCGAATTAATGAGTAAATAAAAAGGGAGCCTGATATCAGGCTCCCTTTAAAAATTACGCTAAATTATTAAATTGCCCGTTCAACTTTGTTGGCTTTTATGCAACGGGTGCATACATTTACCCGCCGGGGGGATCCATTTAGCATGATCTTGATTCTCTGAATGTTCGGGCGCCATTTCCGTTTAGTTTTTATATTTGAATGGCTCACTTGACAACCAGTTGTTTTAACTTTATTGCAGATAGCACATACCTTTGCCATTTTCAACCCTCCCGGCTCTTATAATGTCACGCGTTATATTGTAGCACATCGGTATATATGAGACAAGTATTTTTCATTTTTTAATCTTTCCTGGCTTTTTCAGGCAGGTTATAAGAGATCGGTAGCGAAATTAGTTAAGCCTGATTATTCAAGCTTAGAGAAGGGGGAGTAAATTTGACCAGAGCAATTTATCCCGGTAGTTTCGATCCGGTAACTAAAGGTCATCTGGATATTATAACCAGGGCCAGTAAAATTATGGACCACCTGACGGTGGCTATTTTAGGAAACCCTAGAAAAATTGCCACCTATGATACTGAGCAACGGCTTGAAATGCTGAAAATAGTAACTGCACCATATCCGAATGTTGATGTTGATTACTATAACGGTCTTTTAATTGATTATGCCCGCATCAAAGAGGCGAAAATCGTTATAAAAGGTTTAAGAGCGGTATCGGATTTTGAGTTCGAGTTTCAAATGGCCCTGGTGAACCAGCGATTGGATCCATCAATAGAAACCATGTTTATGATGACCAATAGTAAATATTCATCACTTAGTTCCAGTATTGTAAAAGAAGTGGGCTACCTTGGGGGTGATATTAGCACCTTGGTTCCCCAGGAGGTATATGATCTGGTTGTTTCCAAATTTAAATAGATTTTGGTTTGGATGCAAATTTTCGTTAATTCAAAGTGAGGATGATCGCAATAAATGTTTTTTTTACAGCTACCTGCTAGCATAATAATTTGTACAGCTGCTGTACCTCAAGGCGATTTTGGTGGAGTTAAAATATTTGCCGCCATGCTTATACTTATCGGTCTGGTTTCAGTTGTTTACCCCCGGCTATTCTGGTACTTGCGGGTTGGGCGTAAAGTTCCCTGGGTTATTCCAAGCCCGATTTACCTGGCTCTGTTGCGTTTCGGAGGAATTCTGGTAGTCGCACTTGGCGTTTATGTGCTATACTATCTCGGTTAACTGTTTTGGCATATTTTTACCGGGAAAGTAGGTCAGGTTTTGAAAAGAAACAGGTTTATTACTACTC
>CAZCHW010000026.1:9994-12078 GCA_964498375.1 uncultured Syntrophomonadaceae bacterium
ATCTTGGCCCTTATAGTGGCTCTGGGTTTCACAATCAATCTGGACTATTATTTAATCATGCCCAGCAGGGCTGTTGAACTGGACCAAATTGTTGAGGTAGAAAACCGGGATTTGGACGACCTTGGAACATTCTACCTGGTGACGGTCAGCCAGAAACGTGCAACTCCCCTGTCGGCGCTTTATGGCTATCTTCATCCGCATATTGATTTAAATCCAATGGCTAATGTAATCCCTGCTAATATGGACGAAACAGAGTACAGGCAGCTGTTAGCCGAAAACATGACTGAAAGCAGACATCTGGCCCAGGTTGTCGCTTTGCGTAGAGCTGGTTACGAAGTCGAAATAGATAGTGATGGAGTCGAAGTTATCGGCCTTACAGAAAACGCTCCTGCAGCAGGGTTGCTCTTTGAAGATGATTTGATTATTGCAATTGATGGCATTCCGGTATTTTTAGCTACAGAAGTGCCCCTGCTAGTTCAGGATCGTTCAGTTGGAGAAGAGGTTGCAATTACTTTACAGCGAGAAGGTCGTAACTATAATGTAACTCTTGCTACCGGAGCTAATCCTGAGGACGAACAGTTGCCTTACCTGGGTATATTTATTAAAACATTACCCTGGGAGCCCTTATTGCCGATTGTGGTGGAAATGGATACAGGACGGATTGGCGGACCTTCGGCCGGTTTAATGTTTGTTTTGGAAATCCTCAATCAGGTTCTCCCTGAGGATTTAACCGGGGGTTATTCAATTGCCGGAACTGGAACTATAGATATAAATGAAAATGTCGGTCGTATTGGCGGTGTAGTGCAGAAGGTGATCGCTGCTGAGAATGCAGGAGCGGATTACTTTATCCTGCCTGCAGATAATTATGACCAGGCAGTAACCGTAGCAAGTTCAGTCGAGCTTGTGCCGGTTGAAAATCTTCAAGAGGTGCTTTCTTTTCTTGCAAACCTGGATTGATCACGCTTTGACAGTGAAAAATTGCAGTGTTATAATATGAACATGAGTTTGGCAGGGAAACTGAGTAAACAAGGCAGCCGCGGAAAGAATACCGCAAGGTGCTTTTCGAGGAAAGTCCGAGCTCCGCAGGGCAGGGTGCTGGGTAACGCCCAGTGAGGGTGACCTTAAGGCCAGTGCCACAGAAATTATACCGCCCGGCTTTGGCCGGGTAAGGGTGCAACGGTGCGGTAAGAGCGCACCAGAAATCGGGAGACCGGTTTGCTAGGTAAACCCCACCCGGAGCAAGACCAAATAGGAGGGGGATGAGGTAGCCCGCCGACTCCTCGGGTTAGGTCGCTGGAAGCATCAGGCAACTGGTGCTCAAGATAGATGGCTGCCGCCCGGTAGATTAATCTTTCGGGAACAGAACTCGGCTTATCAGTTTGCTCGGTTTCCTTTGCTCTAAAATAACCTCAAAAGTTAAGGCCGGCCCGTGTGGGCCGGCCTGATTTTATTTTTCGCTGTAACTATCTTTGATTGCTGCAACTACCTGAGGATCCATCAAGGTGGTTACATCCCCCAACTCGCGTTTTTCGGCAATATCACGCAGCAACCTGCGCATAATCTTACCGCTTCTGGTTTTCGGCAGTTCGTAGGTAAAAAAGACTTCTTCCGGGCGGGCAATAGCTCCGATCATCTTACCAACGTGAGCTTTTAATTCCTTAACCAGATCTTCATTGCCTTCAATACCTTCTTTTAAAGTGACAAATGCAGTTATTGCATGTCCCTTGATTTCGTGAACTTTACCGATCACCGCAGCCTCGGCAACCGAGGGATGATCAACCAGGGCACTTTCAACTTCCATGGTGCCAATCCGGTGTCCTGAAACATTTAAGACATCATCTACCCTGCCCATAATCCAGAAATAGCCGTCTTGATCTTTCCAGGCACCGTCTCCAGTGAAGTATAGGCCGGGGTACTGTTTCCAATAAGTATATTCGTAGCGTTCAGGATCTTTATGCAAGGTTCGCAGCATTGCCGGCCAGGGTGACTTAATTACCAGGTAACCTCTTTGTCCCGCCGCTGTTGAATGGCCCTGATCGTCGACTACGTCGGCTTCTACGCCTGGGAAAGGACGGGCGGCAGAG
>CAZCHW010000027.1:0-11681 GCA_964498375.1 uncultured Syntrophomonadaceae bacterium
GTAATCAGGTTTGTAAGACTATAAAATTTTATCGCCCCGGCAGTGTTCCTGTTATTACAACGGATTCTAAAATCGCTGTTCCAGGCGTCCCTCTCTTTCGTGCTGAATATGCCTGCCTCTGCACTACCCCTGAAAACTATCCCTTTCAGGTTTTTCGATCCAAATACGGCACCGATACCGGCCCGGCCAAAATTTCGGTAGCGGCTGCTCCTGATGTTGGCAGTTTTAACCATATTTTCTCCGGCCGGTCCGATCACCACCGCTTCGTAGTCTCCATCGCCAACAGTGCCTAATATTGCCTCTTCGGCACTTGCAGTGTCCAACCCCCAGATTTCCGAAGCATCATAAAAGTTTACTCCCAGTTCTGAGATTGTTATAAAGCTGGACCGGGCAGCGACACCGGTAATAACTATTGCATCATAACCGGTTTTTTTCAGCAGAGTAGGCTGGTAACCGTTGCAGTAAGCTTCAGTAAACAACCCTGTAGCAGGAGACTTTGTGAATACTCCATACCCGCCTGATGGGCAGAGGCCCGAATTACCGGCTGGTCCGGAGGCAAAGATTATCACATTACCCGGAGACAGGGGCTCCTCACCGGGAGCAAGCATTTTCATCATTAAATAGATGCCCAGACCTTTGCCGCCCAGGTATGAATATAGAATATCTTCCTCCAGCTCTTTCTCAACGATATCCATTTTTCCCAAATCAATGATCAAGAGCTTGCCGAAGTAACCGCTCACTGTATCGACCCTTTCTGCTTCTGTCTTCTTTCGTTTGTGAGTCTTTTAACAAATAATGAAGCAATAATCATGCCAGCTTTAAAACTTATTACCGGGAAATAAATAAAAAAATAAGGCCTTACGTAAAGGCCTCTGACGCGATTTTCCCGGGGATGTGAAATAATTCCCACAACGATCATCGCCCCACTTGATGCAGAACTTCATCAATTTGATGCAGTTTTACATCAAGCACAGGTAAACCTGCATTCACTCCCGGTTAACTTTTCAGGGTCTCATGAGCAATTCTATATTTTTGAAGTTTGCGTACAACCGTCGATTGATCAATTTTTAGTACACGGGCAATTTCATAGGTTGTCCTACAATGGCGAACCGCTTCTTCCAGGAGGGAGCGTTCCAGGTTATCCCGTGCTTCCTTGATTGGTTGCAATTTCACGGGTGGTCGATTTTCGTTCTGCTCCGGCTCCAACCCGGTTAAACGTCGAGGCAAATGTTCAGCGCCAATTTCGTTACCATCAACAACAATCATCAATCTTTCTACAAGATTTTCAAGCTCACGCACATTGCCGGGCCAGTTGTATTTCTCAAAGAATGAGTAAACCTCGGGAGCAAAAAACTTGTCACGTTGGTATCGTTCATTCAATCTGCTTAAGAATTGCTCTGCCAGGGCCCTTACATCATCATGTCTCTCACGAAGGGGTGGAACAAGCAGGGGGATAACATCGAGCCTGAAATAAAGATCTTCGCGAAACTTGCCTTCTTCAACCAGGCGGGCAATATCACGGTTGGTTGCAGCGATAAAGCGTAAATTTAGTTTAATGTCCCTGGTACCGCCGATCCGGCTGATTACCCCTTCCTGGATTACGTGTAACAGTTTAACCTGTAAATTCAGAGGCAGTTCTGTAATTTCATCTAAAAAGAGTGTTCCCTCATTGGCCAGTTCCAGTTTACCAATCTTTCCATCACGTCTGGCTCCGGTAAAAGCGCCCCCGGCATAGCCAAACAATTCGCTTTCCAGTAAATTTTCCGGAATTGCTCCACAGTTTACAACCGTAAAAGGCTTTTCAGAGCGGAGGCTGTTGTTGTGAATAAAACGGGCGATCATGCCCTTGCCAACCCCCGATTCACCTGTCAAAAGAACCGTAGAATCAACTGAAGCAATTTTTGTTGCTACCTTTAACAATTCCAGCATCACCTGGCTGGAGGCGACAATTTCATCCCTGTTCATATACCCCTGTCGCAGCTCTACCAGCTCCTGCCGGTACCTGTTTTTTAACAGCTCAGCTTCTTCAAGCTGCTGTTTCAGGTTATTCAGCCTGGTTATATCTCTGGTATTAACAATAACTCGAAAAACCGAACCATCTTCGTTAAATGCCGGCGTTCCAGTTGCGAGAAGTTTGCGGCCGTCTCGGCGAGACTGAATGACAGTCTGCGTACTTTTTTTATCAATAACCAGGCGGGTCACGGAAGGAGTAAATATTTTTTTCTTTTCCAGGTCGCTTACATTCTTGCCGAGTACTGACTTCAATTTAACCCCAAAATTTTCTTCAAACATTGCATTTGCCCGCAGGACCCGTCCATCTCCATCAGCAACGAATATTTCATCAGAAGAAAAATTGATTATGGAGCCGATTTCCCGCTCCAGTTCCATCGCTTTTTCAGCCAGGGCAGCTAATAATATTTCGGCCGTTATGATACCGGTAATTTGCCCATCTTCATCAGTCAATGCAACCAGACCATGCTTTTTTAACATAGCAATTTGATCAGGCCATGGTTGATCAAGCTCCAGGATCGGCAGGGGGTTGACAGCCAGTTCAACAGGTGTACTTATTGTTTCGAGAGCCTGATCCCGGCATGCCATGAATGCAGATTGCCTGGTAACAACATGGCTTATCCGACCAGCTTCCCCGAGGCAGACAAACCCACCACCGGTATCCATTAGAGCCTGGATAACCTCTTCCGGGTTACTGCTGGGCGAATAAAGACTGGGCTTAGTAATCATTAATTCATTAATGCGCAATAGCATTCTACTCCTTATCAGATCCTTTATTATAAAGAAATTAAATTTTATTTAATGTAATATAAAAAAAACCTCTTTGTAATATTCCTGTAATCTAATCCGTTTATAATAAATTTGAGTTGACCCCCTCTTTTTATATATATTGCTGGACGCGGTTTAATTTAAACCGCGTCTTTTTTTTATTGCAACACTTACTCCCTTTTAGCTCTGCTTCACTACCCCAATCGGGGAGATTATTTTTTTCTGCTACCGATATTGTTAACCTGTTTTGCCAAATACCGGTTGACATTCTTGATAATCTTTTTTATTATTTTAACAAAAGATAGACGAAGACGATAGAGAAAACAGGTGATTCAATGCATGACAGCAACAGGGAATTAATTCTCAAGGAGCTAATCAGTAAACGGGGCCATTATCTTTCGGGTGAAACAATCAGCAACCGACTGGGGATCAGCAGAGCAGCAGTAGCCAAGCAGATTAAGATTCTGCGCAAACAGGGTTATACCATCAGCGCAGTAACCAATCGCGGCTATTGCCTGGAAAATGAACCGGACCTGCTCGACATCAAAAAACTAGCTGCTGCCGGTATAACCTATCGGCAGGTTGTCGATTCCACCAATGCAGAATGCCGGCAGATGGCTGAAAATGGAGCCCCTGCGTTCAGCACTATTGTTGCCGACGAACAGTCAAGAGGCAGGGGACGACTCGGCAGACAATGGCATTCTCCCCCGCGCAGCGGGCTCTGGTTTTCGATCCTGCTTAAACCGATCAGTCTGACACCGGCTGAAACCGCGCCAATTACCCTGGTAACCGCTGCGATCATTGCCGGCCATTTAAACGAAATACATCACCTGCCAGTTACAGTAAAATGGCCGAACGACCTGTTGATCAGGGGGAAGAAAACAGGCGGTATTTTAACCGAACTGAAAGCCGAACCGGACAGAATTGATTACCTGGTGATCGGCATTGGGCTAAACATCAACCAGCAACACAATCATTTTCCCGCAGAGCTACAAGGCCAGGCAACCTCCCTTATGCTGGAAGGAAACTGCTGGTTTAACCGGACCGACCTGCTTTCGGAATTACACTTTAAATTGATCCGTGCCTACCGGCAATTTCTCAAACATGGGTTTTCCGACTTTCATAATTTGTGGCTGCAGCATTCCTCTACCATCGGCAAAAGCGCGACGATTAGCTGGGCCGGAGGAACGGTCAGCGGTAAAGCTATTGATCTGGACAAAACCGGTTCCCTGGTTTTGGAAGATAACCAGGGAACTATTCATCACATAAGTTACGGAGAGATCTTATGATGCCTCTGGCCCGTATTACAGTATGTGCCCTGTTTACAGCTCTGCTGGCAGTTTTTGCCCAGATTGCCATACCACTGCCCTTTAGCCCGGTCCCATTTACCGCCCAGATGATCGGGCTGCTGCTTGCCGGCATTATCCTCGGAAGCAAGGCCGGTTTATTATCCGTAGCAGCCTATCTGCTGCTCGGTGCGGCAGGCGCCCCGGTATTCTCGCTTGCCCGGGGCGGCCTATATATGCTGATCGGTCCCACAGGCGGTTACTTGTGGGGGTTTATTCCTGCCGTTTTTGTAACCGGTCTGATTTTCTCAAAAACCACGAGGTTCACGCTACCGGTTGCTTCAATTGCCTTGCTGCCGGCCTTAATAATAGTTTACTGCTGCGGAGCTTTGCAACTTACTCTTTTAATGCAATACAGCATCAACCAGACCATAGCAATCGGTATTTTGCCTTTTATCCCCTTTGACCTGGTAAAAATTATCATAGCCGCTGCCCTGGGTATAAGAATAAAAGAAAGCCTGCAGCAAAACAGGCTTGGTCATTTATTTAACTAATCATTTGAAATTCTTCTTCCGCCAGTAAAGCAGCCCCTAAGGCACCGGCGATTTGGGGGTTTGGTGGAACGAGCAAATTCGTACCCAGCTTTTCATTTAGCGCTTCAACCACAGCACTGTTCATTGCCACTCCACCGGTCATCATCACCCGTTCCTCGAGACCCACCCGTCTGACCAGTCCTCCTGTGCGCTCGGCAATCGATTGATGCAAACCACGGGCAATATCTTCACGGGGCAAACCGCGGGCTATTAAAGAAACTACCTCTGACTCGGCAAATACGGTGCACATGCTGCTGATCGACACTGTATTCCGGGCAAGTTTACTCAACTGTGCCAAATGGTCAATATCTACTTCCAGCGCGGCAGCCATCACTTCCAGGAAACGCCCTGTCCCGGCAGAACATTTGTCATTCATTACAAAATCAATCACTCTGCCCCGCTCATTCAACCTGATCGCTTTGCTATCCTGCCCTCCGATATCGATAACCGTTCTTACCGATTGATCCCAGTGGAAAGCTCCCCTGCCATGGCAGGTAATCTCTGTAATACACTTATCAGCAAAGTCGATATTAATCCTGCCGTAACCAGTGGCTATTACATAGTTGATTTCCCGGAAAGTAATACCGGATTGATCCAAAACTTTCCGAACAGCCTCTTCAGCCGCAAGTTTACTGTTCGAACCGGTCGGTCTGATAAAGTAACTGTTCAGGACACCGTTCTCAACGATAACCGCTTCAGCTGTCAGAGAGCCTACATCCAAACCGATAAAAGGCATTCTAACCGTTCCTCCGGTATATCAGCACTGCCAGAGTGCTCTGCTAAAATTCTTTTTAAAGCATATCGATAATAGCCTTCCACAACTCAGTACGGCCTGATCCTGTACGCGATGAAAATGGCAGCAAACTATCCTCGGCAAAAAGACCTAATTCTTTACGGATAACTGTTAACTGCCTGATTCCTGCGCTTCGTGACAGCTTATCTGCCTTGGTGGCAACAGTGACTGTCGGGATAGTTTGCATGCGTAACCATTCAGACATTAAGCGGTCATCTGCAGTCGGTTTATGGCGACAATCAATCAGGTGCAGGCAACCGCGCAAGTTTTCCCGTGATGCCAGATACTCTTCGATGATCGGCGCCCAGCGTTCTCTTTCCTGCTTGGAAACCTTGGCGTAACCATAACCCGGCAGATCAACAAAACACAACCGATCGTTTAAGGCATAGAAATACAAACCTCTGGTTTTACCTGGAGTAGAGCTAATCCTGGCCAGGTTCTTACGGCCAATCAGGTTGTTCAGCAGCGAAGATTTCCCTACATTTGAACGACCGATAAAAGATACCTCAGGGAGCTCCCTGGCCGGGAACTCCATGAGGTTATAGGCAGATGCCATTAATTCAGCTTTATTAATCTTCATCTTTATTAAACCTCATCTTTATTAAGCCTCATTGTTAGTGTTGAAAGGCTCCATCACGGTCTTCGCTTTCGTCAGGCAGTTTTAAATTATTGTCATTGCAGTCCTGCAAACTGCTGCCCGGTTTTGGCTTGCAAACCGGCTCGATAAGAGCCATATCGAGCACTTCGTCCATGTGGTCCACCAGTCTGACTTCGACTTTACGCCGCACGTTTGCCGGTATATCGCTTAAATCACGCTTATTTTCTGCCGGCAAGAGTATGTATTTAATACCGGCCCGGTGTGCGGCAAGCATTTTCTCCTTCACACCGCCAATCGGCAATACCCGGCCACGCAGGGTAATTTCTCCGGTCATAGTTACATCCTTCCTGATCGCTACCCTGGTCAGAGCTGAAGCCAGAGCGGTCGCCATAGCAATCCCTGCAGATGGCCCATCCTTGGGAATCGCTCCTTCAGGTACATGGATATGGATATCCAATTCCTCATAAAAGTTTTCATCAAGTCCGAGCGACTCGGCCCTCGACCTGATGTAGCTTATGGCTGCCTTGGCCGATTCCTGCATTACATCACCAAGCTGACCAGTTAAGGTCATCTTGCCTTTCCCCTTCATTAAAGATACCTCAATTGATAATATGTCTCCGCCCGTTTCAGTCCAGGCCAATCCGGTTGCAACACCAATTTCATTTTCCTTTTCGGCCGAACCATAGCGGTAACGGGGCACCCCGAGATATTTCTGCAGGTTGCTTTTTGTTATCTTCAAATGTTTATTTCGTTCTTTAACAACCTCACGCGCCACTTTACGGCAAATAGTTGAAATACTCCGTTCCAGGTTACGTACCCCGGCTTCACGTGTATACTCCCGAATGATCCTTCGGATAGTTCCTTCAGAGATTTCAATATTCTTTTCGTTTAATCCATGCTCCTTTAACTGCTTCGGGACCAGGTACTGACGGGCGATTTCAACTTTATCCTCCTCTGTGTAGCCGGGAATGTGAATCAATTCCATCCGGTCAAGTAGAGGTTGGGGAATATTGTAAGTTGTATTGCCGGTTGTGATAAACATTACCTGCGACAGATCAAAAGGCACCTCAATATAGTGGTCGCTAAAGGTATTATTCTGTTCCGGGTCGAGCACTTCGAGCAATGCCGATGAAGGGTCCCCCCTGAAATCAGTGGACATTTTGTCAATTTCATCCATGAGAAAGACTGGATTCTTTGACTTGGCCTGCCGCATCCCCTGAATAATCCGGCCAGGCAGGGCTCCTATATAAGTACGTCTGTGACCGCGAATTTCTGCTTCATCTCTTACCCCACCGAGCGAAATCCGGACAAAATTACGTTCCAGGGCCCGGGCTACTGATTTTGCGAGCGAAGTTTTACCAACGCCCGGTGGCCCAACCAGGCAAAGGATTGGCCCTTTCAGCTTTTCAGCCAGCTGACGAACCGCCAGGTATTCTATGATTCGCTCCTTAACCTTTTCCAGACCGTAATGATCTTCGTCAAGAATTTCCTCAGCCATATCAAGATCCAGCCTGTCCTCAGTTTCGGCAGACCAGGGTATATCGAGCAACCAATCCAGGTATGTCCTGATCACTGTTCCTTCGGCTGCAGCAGGAGGCATTTTCTCCAGCCGCTCCACTTCTTTAATCGCTTTTTCTTCCACTTCTTCGGGCAGTCCGGCTTCGGCAATTTTTTCGCGATACTCTTCAGCCTCTGCCATTCGTTCATCTTTTTCGCCAAGCTCTTTCTGAATAGCCTTCATCTGTTCCCGCAGATAATATTCCTTCTGGGTTTTTTCCATTTGCTTGCGAACCCGCAGATTTATTTTCCGTTCTATCTCCAGAATTTCCATTTCCCGGCTCAAAATATCATTAAGTACTTCAAGCCGCTTGTGAAGATCTATTGCTTCTAAAATCTCCTGTTTTTGTTGAATCTTCATGCTCAGATGCGAAGCAATAATGTCGGTAAATCGTCCGGGTTCTTCTAGGTCTGATACCGTGGTCAGGGTTTCAGGCGGCACCTTACGGCTGATTTTTATGTACTGCTCAAACTGGTAGAGCACACTGCGCATCAGGGCTTCAATTTCAGCCGTTTTTTTCTCATCATCCTCAATCGCCTTAATTTCAGCCTCAAGAAAAAGCTCTTCACTAATCAGATTTTCTATCAACGCCCTGTTTAAACCTTCAACCAGAACCCTGATTGTTCCACCGGGCAGCTTGATCATCTGTTTGATCTTAGCCACAGAACCAACTTCAAACAAATCTTCGCGAGCCGGCTCGTCCACCTTGGCATCTTTTTGCGTGATCAGAAGGATGCGGTTGTCCTTCATCATCGCCTTTTCCAGGGCCGAGATAGAACGTTCACGACCTACATCAAGATGTAAAACCATATTTGGAAAAACCAGTACTCCGCGCAGCGGCAGCACTGGTAAACGATCTTTTTTCTTTGCCATCGTTCATCTCCACCTTTCCATGAAAAATAAAGCGAGAAGCCCCTTTTTAAATTTATTCGCTTCCCGCTTTTCTATTCCTTTTGTTCTGCTAATACTATGATTAACCGAAATACTCCCGATTCCGGCTATCAGGCTGTTTCTTCTTTTTTCTTTCTTTTATCCCTGGTGGCCAGCATCGGCGCTTCCTTGTTAACCACAACTTCCCGGGTTATGATACACCTTTCCACATCATCACGGGAAGGAAGATCAAACATTACCTCAAGCAGCGTTTCTTCCAATATTGCCCGTAAACCCCGGGCTCCGGTATTCCGTTGCATCGCCTCTTCAGCTATAGCCTGAAGACAGTTATCTTTAAACTCCAGGGCAACACCGTCAAGTTCGAATATTTTCTGGTACTGTTTAATCAGGGCATTGCGCGGTTCTTTAAGAATCCGGACAAACGCTTCGCTGTCAAGCGGATCGAGAGTGGCAACCACAGGAATACGCCCGACAAATTCCGGGATCAACCCATATTTAAGCAAATCCTGGGGCAGGATCTGCTTCAAAATGGACCCCAGGTTACCCTCGTCTTGCGATACTACTTCTGCACCGAAACCAATTCCCTTTTTACCAATCCGGCTTTGGATAATTTTTTCAAGGCCGTCAAAAGCTCCACCGCAGATAAACAGGATATCAGTTGTATCAATCTGCATAAATTCCTGGTGGGGGTGTTTGCGTCCCCCCTGGGGAGGAACAGAAGCAACCGTGCCTTCCAGTATTTTCAACAGAGCCTGCTGAACCCCTTCGCCGGAAACATCCCTGGTTATTGAAGGATTATCAGTCTTGCGGGCAATTTTATCAATTTCATCGATATAAACAATCCCTTTTTCTGCCTTTTCCAGGTCGTAGTCTGCAGCCTGAATCAGCTTGAGCAGGATATTCTCCACATCTTCTCCCACATAGCCGGCCTCAGTCAGTGAAGTGGCATCGGCAATGGCAAAAGGTACATTTAGAATACGGGCCAGTGTCTGGGCCAATAACGTTTTACCGACACCGGTCGGTCCGATCAGCACAATGTTACTTTTTTGCAATTCAACATCTTCGGCTTTCTGACCGGCATTTACCCGCTTGTAATGATTGTACACAGCGACAGAAAGACTTTTTTTGGCATCTTCCTGGCCGATCACGTACTGATCAAGCACCTCCTTAATATCCTGGGGCTTGGGCAGTTCAACCCGGTCAAGCTCACCCTCATCGCCAATCTCTTCTTCGATAATTTCGTTGCACAACTCAATACACTCGTCGCAAATATATACACCCGGGCCGGCAACCAGTTTACGCACCTGTTCCTGGCTTTTACCACAAAACGAGCACTTGAGCTGCCCTTTCTCTTCATTAAACTTAAACATTTGGAGAACTCACCTCATCTCCGCTATTAGGATCTGTTAATCAGAATATCATCAATTAAACCGTAGTTCTTGGAATCTTCAGCAGACATGAAGAAATCGCGATCTGTATCACGCGCAATGGTTTCCACTGCCTGGCCAGTATTTTCTGAAAGAATCCGGTTTAAGGTTTCACGGGTTTTCAAGATCTCTCTGGCGTGAATTTCAATATCCACTGCCTGCCCCTGGGCGCCTCCCATAGGCTGGTGAAGCATTATCCGCGAATTGGGCAGGGCAAACCTTTTACCTTTCTCTCCCGCTGAAAGTAAAACTGCACCAAAGCTGGCCGCCAATCCAACACAAATAGTTGATATGGCCGGCTTCACATAATGCATCGTATCCAGAATGGCCATCCCGGCATAAACAGAACCGCCGGGTGAGTTAATATAAAGGTTAATATCTTTTTTCGGGTCCTCCGACTCGAGAAACAGCATCTGGGCCACAATCAGGTTAGCCACATTATCATCGATCGCGCTGCCGAGAAATATAATGCGATCCTTCAACAGGCGAGAATATATATCGTAAGCTCTTTCCCCGCGGCTGGTCTGCTCAACTACCATCGGTACAAGAACACTCATGTTAAAACCTCCTTAAACCTATCTAATTAGTAATCATTCTTACTTTTATATTATAACATATTTACTTACATTTGGTTATGCTAATTTACAACTTCTGTTAACTTTCCTGTTCACTCTTTTCAGCAGGGGCTTTCTCTGGCTTACCCTCTTCTAAGGCATCACCCTGCTGCTTCTCTGGTTTCGGTTTAACCAGGGTAATCTCTGCTTTTTCTACCAGCAGGTCAATCACCTTACGGATTCTTGCTTCTTCTTTCATAACCGAGATACGGCCCTGTTTTTCAAATACTTCCCTGACCCGGGCCGGATCATCGTTGTAACTTTCAGCAATTTCCGCTATTTGGGCCTCTATTTCGCTATCCTCAACAGTAAATCCTTCTTTTTTGGCAATTGCGTCAAGAACCAGGTTTGCTTTAACTCTTTTTTCTGCCTCTTCCGTTCGTTCTTCCCGCAAAACATCCCTGGACTGACCCGACATTTCAATAAATTGATCGAGGCTGATTCCCTGGTAACGCAGGTAATTTTCCATATCGCCCAGCATTCTGTCGATCTGGCGTTCAACCAGGACTTTTGGAAGTTCAACTGTCGACGAAGCGGCAACAATTTCGATCAGGCTCTCCTCAAGCTTCGATCTCGATTGGTCTTCAGCATTTTTCTGTAACTTGTCCCAGAGATCGGCTTTCATCGCATCGAGGTTGTCGAATTCGCTAACCTCCTGAACAAATTCATCATCAAGATCCGGCAATTCCTTCTCTTTAATCTGTTTCACTTTAACTTTAAACAACGCATCCTTGCCGGCGATATCTTCTTTGCGGTAGTTGTCTGGGAATTTCACCTGCACTTCTACCTCTTCATCAGGTGAAGCCCCAATAAGCTGTTCTTCAAAACCGGGAATGAATGAACCGGAACCAATTTCCAGAGAATAGTTTTCAGCCTCTCCGCCTTCAAAAGGTTCACCGTCAACAAAGCCCTTGAAGTCAATGCTGACAACATCGCCGGATTTAACCGGCCCCTCTTCCCTGGGGGCCAATCGGGCATTTTGCTCTCTAAGCATGTAAATATGATGGTCTACCTGAACCTCATCAACTTCAACTTCTTCCTGCTCTACCTGTAAACCCTGGTACTCTCCCAGTTCTACAGGGGGAATAACTTCTACCAGCGCATTGAAATGCAGCGGTTGCCCCTCTTCAATCTGCACCAGCT
>CAZCHW010000027.1:11691-12033 GCA_964498375.1 uncultured Syntrophomonadaceae bacterium
AGCTCAAATTCAGGGTGGTTGATTGGTTCAATATCAGCTTCTTCGAGGGCACTCTCATAGGCCTGGGGAACCAGAAGTTCCAAAGCTTCTTCATGCAAAACTTCAGGCCCAAACCGCGACTCCAGAATCCGGCGGGGCACTTTGCCCTTACGGAATCCCGGCAAATTAATTTTTTTCACCACTTTCCTGTATGCCTTGGCCAGAGCTGTATCAACATCAGGAGCGGTCACCTCTATTTCCAGTTTGACCTTGCTTGGTTCAATATTTTCCTTATTCTTTAACATGCAGTTCCTCTCCTTACTATCAATTCTTTTCCTTATTTATAGTAAAACTAAAAAAATA
>CAZCHW010000028.1:0-11818 GCA_964498375.1 uncultured Syntrophomonadaceae bacterium
ATCACCCCTGTACTGGCTAAGTTTACGGGCTATCAGGGAAAGCGCTTCCTCCCAGGTAGACTCTACAAGCTCGCCATCTTTACGGATTAACGGTTTGGTCAGACGGTCGAGGTGGTTGACAAAGCTGAGGCCATACCGGCCTTTTACACATAAACTGCCGCCGCTGGCCGGATGACCGGGCACCGCTGTAGAGCTGACCACCTTGTTACCGCGAGCGCCAACGATAATTCCACACCCACAGCCACAGAAGGGACAGACTGTCTCAACTTCGTAAGTCGGTTCGACAGCATGACGGGGCACCAGTGCCCCTACAGGGCAGCGTGATACGCATTCACCGCAGGTTACGCAGGTTGAGTCGAGAATCGGTTTGTCACCGAGGACGGCAATTTTGGTTTGAATTCCGCGGTAGGCAAAATCAATACAGCCGTCACCCTGGATCTCTTCACAGGTACGCACACAAATGCCGCAGAGCACACACTTGTTCATATCGCGAAGATAGTAGGGGTTTGAATCGTCGATCGGCAGATCGAGCGCCGGTGGGCGCATTGCCTTAATTCGCTCTTCGTCGAGGCCGATGTACCGGGTTAGTTCCTGAAGCTGGCATTTACTGTTTTTTGCACAGCTCTGGCAGTTGTAATCGTGGTTTAGTACGAGCAGTTCTAGGTTAACCCGGCGGGTTTGATCCAGCTCTGCGCTGGCTGTTGTAACAACCATCCCCTCTTCTACCGGAGTTTTACATGATACTGTGGGGCGGCGCCCCTCTATTTCTACCAGGCAAACCCGGCAGATCCCGACAGAGGTAAGGTCGGGGTGATCGCAAAGATGGGGAATATAGATGCCGTTTTCCAGGGCAGCCCGTAAAATTGTGGTGCCCGGGCTGGCTTTAATTTCCACTCCGTCTATGGTCAGGGTTACTGGTTCTGTCATTTGCAGCCCTCCTCACATGCTTCAGTACCTACAGGTTCAGGCAGCCCTTCGGAAAGCACTTCGACAGCCCGTACCTTCTTCGGGCAGACTTCGAAGCAGGCGCCACACTTAATGCACAGCTCCTGGTCGATTTCGTGAGGCTCTTTCTTTTCACCGCTAATTGCATTAACGGGGCATTCCTTCTTGCAGCGCTGGCAACCGATACATTTTTCCTGGTCAATCCGGTACTGCAGCAGTGCCTTGCAAACCAGGGCCGGGCAGCGTTTTTCATAAACATGCGCTTCGTATTCATCGCGGAAGTAACGCAGGGTTGTTAATACAGGGTTTGGCGCGGTCTGTCCGAGACCGCACATTGAGCCCTTCTTAATAGCCCAGGCCAGGTCTTCCAGCAACTTGATATCTTCCGGCCGGCCCCGCCCTTCGGTTATATCTTCAAGAATGTTGTACATCTGAGTAGTCCCGAGACGGCAGGGTATGCACTGGCCGCAGGACTCTTTCTTGGTAAAGTTTAAGAAGTACCGGGCCATGTCGACCATACAGGTATCTTCATCTACAACTACCAGTCCACCGGAGCCCATCATCGCTCCAGCTGCAGTTAGAGAGTCGAAGTCAATCGGTAAATCAAGGTGTTCATCAGGGATGCAACCACCTGAGGGGCCGCCGATCTGGGCTGCCTTATATTTTTTACCGTCGCGGATGCCACCGCCGATGTCGAAAACAACCTCGCGGATAGTAACCCCCATCGGCACTTCAACCAGACCGGTGTTATTAACTTTACCGGTTAGAGCAAAAACCTTGGTGCCTTTGCTGCCTTCGGTGCCGACGGAAGCAAATTGCTCTGCCCCGCGCCGCAAAATCAGGGGCACGTTGGCCAGGGTTTCTACATTGTTAATACAGGTTGGTTTGCCCCAGAGGCCTTCGACCGCAGGAAAAGGAGGACGATGGCGGGGTACACCGCGCTGACCTTCAATTGAAGCCAGCAGCGCAGTTTCTTCACCGCAAACAAATGCACCGGCTCCCTCCTTGATTTTAATCTTGAAGTGAAAACCAAAACCAAGAATGTTTTTACCCAGGAAACCATATTCTTCAGCCTGCCTGATCGCCGTCCGCAACCGCTTGATCGCCAGCGGATATTCGGACCGCACATAAATATAACCTTCGTCGGCTCCGATTGCCTTGCCGGCAATCATCATCCCCTCCAAAATTGCATGGGGATCTCCTTCAAGCAGGGAACGGTCCATGAATGCACCGGGATCACCTTCATCGGCGTTACAGACCACATATTTTTTATCGCCCCTGCTGCTGTTGGCAAACTGCCATTTCATACCGGTCGGGAACCCGGCTCCGCCACGTCCGCGCAGGCCGGAACTTTTAACCTCATTTACAACATCAATCGGTTCCATCTGTAAAGCCTTTTTCAAACCCAGGTATCCACCCCGGATGATATATTCATCTATATTTTCAGGATCAATCACCCCGCAGTTGCGCAGGGCCTGTCGCAGCTGTTTATGATAAAACATAATCTGATCGTGCGAAACATGGGTTTCGTCATTTACCGGATCATGATAGAGCAGACGTTCAACCATATTGCCTTTTATCAGGTATTCTTCAACTATTTCAGGGACATCTTCAGCCTGAACCCCGCAGTAGAAAACATCTTCAGGATAGACGATAAAGATTGGTCCTTTCTCGCAAAAACCATGACAACCGGACATAATTACCCTTACTTTATCTTTTAACCCGTGCTTTTCGAGCTCTTCAAAAAGGGCATCCTTAACCTCGAGAGCCCCTGATGAGATACAGCCCGTTCCGGCACAAATTAATATATGTCTCTCATACACTATGCACTTCTCTCCTTTCGTTCTCGGCAGTGCGCCGGCTGATTACTTTTCTCGAAATAACGGGCTGTGTGAATATTTATCCACAATGTCGATCCGGGCCTGACGACATGCTTCGTTTTCGTGGCAGAGCGGACCTTCCAGGCAGCACTCGACAAAAACATCACAAGGCTTCTCCTTGCTGTTAAAACATTTTTCACAGCAATGATCAATAAAATGTTCCACCTTATTCCTGCCCCCCTTCCGGTTGCTCTCCATATTTTTCAATAATTCCCTTGGCTTTATCAGGATCGAGCTTACCGAAAGTTTTTTCGCCAATCGTCATGACCGGAGCCAGTCCGCAGGCCCCGATACAGGCCACCTCTTCGTAGGTAAATTTTTTATCCTCGGTTGTTTCACCGACCCCGACCCCCAGGGTGTCCTTAACTTTGTCGGACACCTTCATGGCCCCGCGAACGTGGCAGGCCGTGCCGCAACAAAGGCGAACAATGTGCTCTCCCCTCGGGTTGAGGTGAAAGCGAGCATAAAAGGTAGCCACACCGAAAACTTTACTTTCCGGGACCCTGACAAAGCGGGCCACGGCTCGCATTGCTTCCTCAGGTAGATATCCGAGTTCTTCCTGGACATCCTGCAGAACAGGGATTAACTCATTCCTGTTACCTTCGTAGGAAGCAAAAACTGATTTGAGTTGTTCTTCCATGAAATCACTCCCCTTACCGCTGTTATCTTACCTGTTTCTGAAAATAAACAGACCTGTTCTTATTCTCGTTACACTTTTGCGAATCCTGCCGCAAAATTGCATTTTCACGCCGGGAAAGAATAGACGCAATAAACAATATTGGTTGACAATTTTAACGAATACGATGCCCGGGAGCCGGTTTGCCATTGCTGGAAAGGGCAAGTTTGATTTATAATGAAGGTGAACAAATTTCCTGATCTTTTACTGTTCAAGCAGGATTTTGGCAGCGCAGGTGGAAAAGAAATAAAACTTATCGATGTAATAAGAATTAAAGCTTTGCTGAAATGAAAAAGGAGGGTTCACTATGTTTGTCCGCGATTATATGTCGATTAACCCGGTCACTATCGGCCCGGAAGATTCTGTCGGCGAAGCCCTGCAGTTGATGGAAACACATTCGATCAGAAGGTTACCGGTAATTTCACATGGAAAAATTGCCGGACTGGTAACAACCCTTGACTTGCTCAAGGCTTCTCCTTCGCCGGCTACCAGTTTGTCGATTCACGAAATCAATTATCTATATCCGAAGATTAAAATTAAAGAAGTAATGACTAAAGATGTTGTCACTATCTCACCCGACACGATCATTGAAGAAGCAGCGGTAGTAATGCGCGAAAATAAAATTGGCACATTGCTGGTAGAGCAACACGGAAAACTGCTGGGGCTGATCACCGAAAGTGACCTTTTCAAAGCCTTTATAGATGTCTTCGGGTTTGATTATTCCGGGGCGAGACTGGCTATTGCGGTCGATGACGATATCGGGGTGCTGAGTAAAATTACCGAAGTTATCAGCAACCTGGGAATAAATATTATCAGTGTCGTGGTAGTACGGGCCAGGGAAGGCAACGCCAATTTGATTTTACGCCTAAAAACCGATGATGTTGAGGATATACGCCAGAAGCTGGAAGAAAAAGGGTACAAGCTGATCGATTGAGACAGCAACTGATTTATTTGCTATGCTCGGGCCTCTGCCTCAGGCAGGGGCCTTTTATTTAATAGTGCAGGGATATCCCGGCTGATTAATCTGAAAGCGATTCACTGTCCTGGTGGTGCCCCGCGGCCCTGAGAAAACGGCGAACTTCAGCAACCGGCAGAGCCAGTCCATAAGCTTCCTCCGGTTCAGCCCCTCGCGCTACTGCAAAAACAACCCCGCAAACAGCGCCCTGTTCATTAAAAACGGGGCTGCCGCTGCTGCCCGGGTATAACTGGGCACGGATCACCAGCAGGGGATCTTCCAACCCTGCCTGGCCACGCAAGCCTGCCAGTTCACCGCGATTGGCGAGCCGGGTAAACTGTAGGGGGTTACCGATCACCAGCAATTCTTCACCTACCTGGGGCAGTTCGTTGCCGGCCAGGCGAGCTACCGGTAGCGAGGAATCTTCAAGGTCGAGATAGACCAGGGCAAGATCGGCCTGCGGGTATATAACCCAGCGTTCAGCCAGAAAAGTGCCCTGTTCGGAAAATGATACCCGAACCAGTGCAGCGTTCTCAACCAGGTGCCGGTTAGTGACAATTAACCCGAAAGGTTCAATGTTAAAACCACTGCCGCGCCTGCGGCCTGATCCGGAAGCGCCGGTTCCATCGGCATAAATTTGAACTACCGCATCACGAAGCTCTCTGACTAAAGGTTCGCCTGCAAGGGCATAAGATTCACGCAGCAGGGTCAGGGCGGGGCCTGTGAATACAGCCAGCCAGCGACCAGTCAGGGTTAAGAAAAATATTAAGACCAGCAGCAGGGCCCCAAGCCTGACCAGCAACCTGGCTATCCTGTTCCGGTTATCGGGGCCGGGAAGATCGCTTTGCCCGGCATATTTGCGGTTCAGCTCTTCCTTTAAGGCCTGGTCTTCTAATTCTGGGTAATCACTGTTAAACGAAAACGCCCCCTGTAGGTTTTATTGTCGGTCGTCCGGATTAGATCTATAATTAATATAACACAGGCCGAAACGGGGTGAACCGGCCCTGCACCCGGCAGGCGCAGGGCCAGATTAATGAGCCACAAATACGACGACAAGCCAATGAGTGCCGCCGAAAAGGAAGCGGTCAAAAAGAAAATACACCGCGCTCTTTTTGAGGCCAGAAAAGCCCGGTATCTGGGCAACGAAGAAGCGGTTCGCGACATCATCAGCAGCGCAATCGCTGAGGCAGCCCCTGCTGCCTACAGGGCCAGCAGGGAAGGATCGTTTAACTGGGTGGTTGAAGCCCTCAGGCCCCTTGATGAAATGCTTCTCCCCGATGACGACTAGCCCGTATAAATAAAGTAGGCTACCAACCCAACAACCAGGGCTAGAGGAATCACCACCAGGATCAAAAATTGAATCAGGTAAACTAGAATACTAATTCCGGTTGAAAGTTTGTGACTTTCCCGCAGAGCTATTACCTCAAGAACCAGCACCCAGATTGAAACTGCCATAACGGCAAAACTGCTCAGGATTCCACCGAATAAACCTAAAAAACCGGAGACCAGGTTAAGCGGAACAGTAAGGATCATCGGGAAATAGGCAAAGCAGTAAACGGATAGTAAAGCCCCGTAGCTGCCGCTACCCCCGAAAAGCCGGGCAAAGAGGTGTAAAAGACCGGTTGCAATAAAAAGCGACAGCAAACCGAGGATAACTGAGCCGACTATGATGAAGATATAGGAAACTGAAAATGCCAGCATCGATCCCAGTTGATCAAGTGTACCGGAAGCCTGCAAACTGGTAAATGACACCAGGGCAGAGAGAATTAAAACGCCCAAATATACAACCAGAGCCCAACCGACCGGCTTCATCACAGCAATTTCTCTAAATGTGCCGACCGGCCTGGCCAGCACTCCAAATAACCAATCCAGTATTTTTCCCATTTTTACCTCCTTCAGCGTCCTAAATTCAACGGACCTGGTAGCGCAGGTCGGGCTTAATCCCTTCCTGTAAAAGTTCGAGCAAAAGCAGTTCAGGCCCGAGCGCAGCTTTTTCATAAACAGCCAGAACCCGGTAGCCGTACTCAAAGAACTGTGTAAACATTGATGGCTGAGGAAAATCATAGCGCACCGGGTTTTCAAAATCGTTCAACTCGGCAAGAAATTCGATTGCCTCTTCCACACCGCCCAGGCGATCAACAAGACCAAGTTCTAAAGCCTGTTGTCCGAGATAGATCTGCCCGGTGGCCAGATCTCTGACCTGGGCAACCGTTAAATCGCGGTCGGCAGCAACATCACTGATAAACTGATTGTAGGCCAGGTCGGAAATATCCTGCATGATCTGTCGTTCTTCATCGGTCATGGTCCGGCTGAGCATATCTTTGTGCTCCCCGCTGGTTATAGTCTCCACTTCAATACCGAGCATCTCGTAGAGGCCTTCAGTATTCATTACAGAACTGATCACCCCGATTGAACCGGTCATAGTGCCTGGCTGGGCTACAATGCCCTGGGCCGGCGCAGAGATGTAATAACCACCGGAGGCAGCCATATCACCCATTGAAACAACAACGGGCTTGGCAAAACTGCGGACCATTGAAGCGATCTCCTGGGAAGCGGCAATTGACCCGCCGGAGCTGTCTATCCTCAGAACCACCCCTTTGATGGTCCTGTCCTCAACAGCTTTGTTCAGCTGACCCTGCACGTAACGGGGTGAAATTCCGCCCCCATAGGGAAAACCGCCTGCCGATTCCTGAATCACTCCTGAAAGGTTGATTACTACAATCCGGTCATCCTGTCCGCTGTAACCGTCGCTGACCCGGTTTAAACCACCGATCAGCGGAACCAATAGCACCGCCAGGACTGCCACAACAATCAGAACAACAATAAATATTCTGCTCCCACGCATTAAACTCACTCCTGATCCAAATTAAATATTCTTTCGGTATTGCTTAGACAGCCGGTAATCAATATCCTGCGCAGCAGTAAAAAATAATGGTTGTGCAAAGGGAATGGCTGTGCTAAAATATATGTAACTAACTTGGTTATAATTAAACAGCTTACTGGAGGTAATTAAATGACTAACCATAACCTGGCAGCACAAACCTGTAATTTAAATGAACTGGTTGATTACCAGGAGGGAGCCGTGGTAAGTAAAGAGATCCTTAAAAAAGAGAGCGGCACGGTAACACTATTTGCCTTTGACCAGGGGCAGGGTTTAAGCGAACACACAGCGCCCTTCGACGCCCTGGTTAATGTTATTGACGGGAAGGCAAATATAATCATTTCCGGTCAGGCTAACCAGGTTTCAGCGGGTGAAATGATCATCATGCCTGCCGATGAACCCCATGCCCTGAAAGCTGACGAGCGTTTTAAAATGATGCTGGTTATGCTAAAATCCAAGTAAATGGAAGCATGAAGGTTAATAAACTGAAGGAGGAGTGCCTGATGTCTTTTAAGCTCAATGACAATGTTACCTGGGTTGGCAAGATTGACTGGGAGCTGAGAAAGTTTCACGGTGACGAACTGAGCACCCACAAAGGGAGCAGTTACAATGCATACCTGGTCAGGGGCAGTGAAAAAACTGTATTGATCGATACAGTCTGGAAACCCTTTGCCAAAGAGTTTGTGGCAAACTTAAAGAAAGAAATCGACCTGCAAAAGATTGATTATATCGTCGCAAACCATGCCGAAACAGACCACAGCGGAGCTTTGCCGGAGCTGTTGAGAGAGATTCCGGGCACCCCTGTATACTGCACCAATGCAGGGGTTAAATCACTGAGCGGTCACTATCACGAAGACTGGAATTTTAAGCCTGTCAAAACCGGTGACAAGCTCAACCTTGGTGACCGGGAACTAATTTTCGTTGAAGCAAAAATGCTGCACTGGCCCGACAGCATGTTCTGTTACCTGACCGAAAACAATATTCTTTTCCCCAACGATGCTTTCGGCCAACACTATGCCACCGAACTTATGTATAACGATCTGGTGGACCAGTGCGAACTTTACGGGGAAGCAATAAAATACTACGCTAATATACTTACTCCTTTCAGCAAACTGGTAGCAGCCAAAATAAAAGAAGTTGTCGGCCTGAACCTGCCGGTGGAGATGATCTGCCCCAGTCACGGGGTAATCTGGCGCGACGATCCCCTGCAGATTGTTCATAAATATGCCGAATGGGCGGATGCCTACCAGGAAAATCAGGTAACAATCATTTACGATACCATGTGGGAAGGAACCCGCAGGGCAGCCGAAGCTGTTGCCGCCGGAATTAATGAAGAAAATAAAAATATTACGGTTAAGCTTTTTAATGCAGCCCGTTCGGACATTAATGACGTTGTCACCGAAGTGTTTAAATCGAAAGGGATAGTAGTCGGTTCTCCGACCATCAATAAAGGAATCCTCCACTCTATTGCCGCATTGATGGAAATTATCAAGGGCCTGCAGTTTCAGAATAAAAAAGCTGCCGCCTTTGGCTGTTACGGCTGGAGCGGCGAATCGGTAAAAATTATCAACGATAAATTAGCGGATGCCGGATTTGAGCTGATCAGCGGCGAAGGGCAAAAAGCGCTCTGGAATCCCGACGGCAAAGCCGTTGAAGCTTTCACGGCTTACGGCAAAGAGATCGGCGCAGCCCTGGCTTAACCAATTTCTGCTGTAAGAATCAGTTTTTCTGGGCTGACCCTGCCCGTTCAGGAAAGAGATGCTGAGCACCCTTGTCCCCCTGTTATATAAACGTGCAGGGGGATTATATTTTGCTTTTAAACTCTGCGGCGCTTTCTGCGACGCAGTAACTGCAACCAGGCCGCCAGACCACCGGCAAGCATGACAATTACCCCGGCCAAAGCATAGTAGAGCGATAAAGCAGCAGCGCGGTCTATCAGGTGGCGCATAATGGAAAGAAGCTGTTCCGGTTCGAACAACTCACCTGACGATAACTGCTCGGCCAGACCTCTGATGTAATAGCTGCGCAAAGCCTGCAGAAAGAGCGAAAATATTACACCGGCAGAAAGCAGGGCCATACCAGCACTTTTCAAGGCAACGGGGGTACCGTAAATTTTATATAACCCAAACATGACCAGGGCAAAAACCAGAAAGGGCAGGTATAGTGCAAAAGGGCGGTACTGCCTGAGCAGCCGGGCAAAACGGTTAATTTCAGCCCCGGTTTCCCTGAAAGCCGGCAGCTCGCTGACCTTTAGATTATCCGGCAGAGGCAACTGATCAATCAGTTCTGCAGCCAGTTCTTCCTGATCAATGCCGGTCAGACCGATTAAGGCCAGGGCATCGCCTGGCACAAGCTGTAAAGCTGCTGCCAGGCGTTCCCCCAACTCACCTTTTTTTTCCTTCAGATCAATTTCTGCATCTAGATTGTCTTCTCGTCCTTTAATGTAAGCCAGGTATTGATTAATCACTGAAATAGCCTGTTCTTCTGCCCACTGCTGGTCGAATACGGTAAGAACCGCCCGGGATAACAGCCCGGACAGCAGGTCAGGCAGAGCAGCAGAAACCTCACGACGGACTTGGTCATCAACTAGAGTATTAATCACTGAGCCAAAATCAGACCCGGCCAGCAGGTTACGGTAGTAGGACTCACGCAAATATGTCAATTCACTGATCAAACCGATCTGCATCAGCAATCCGTTTATAAGCAGAATCAGAACCAGAACAACCAGCAATAATTTCTTTAAGCATTGCATTGATCGTTTCTCCTGTCGTTTATTAATCTGTTCAGAACCAATAATTTTCCGGGGTACTAACCCGCAGAAGAACGATAAACCGGCTCACCGGCAAAATAGGTTTCAAGCAGGCAAATCTTTTCCAGATCGCCGGGTGCGGTTGTAAAAAGATCGCGATCAAAAACTACCAGGTCGGCCTGCTTTCCCGGTTCGAGAGAGCCGGTTTCCTGCTCGCGAAAGATTGCAAAAGCTCCGTTAATCGTAAAGCTTCTGATCATATCTATCAGCGAAGCTCTTTCCCCGCGGTTCAACAGGTAACAGGTGTTTTCCGGATGGTCAAGAGGAAGCAAACCATAACTAGCCTCGGCGGTCAGATTCCTGGTTATTCCGGCCCGCAGGGCGCGCAGTGGGTTGGGGTGCGGTGTAACCGGATGATCGGATGAAGAAACCACTGTAATTCCTGCAGCAAATAGTGACTGCAGCGGATATTCATCTTCTGCCCGCTCACCGAGCATATGGTAATCGACCACAGACCACCAGTCGGGCTCCTTACAATGCCAGTAAGGCTGCACGGAAGCGATAACATTAAGCGCAGCAAACCTTTTCAGGTCAGCCGGATCAACCAGTTGGAGGTGAGTAATCGTATTGCGACAGCCGGCGGGGTTTACGCCGGTTGTTTTTTCCAGGGCATCAAGCACCAGGCTGGTAGCGGCATCGCCGATTGAATGAACATGTACCTGCAGCCCGGCCCGGTTGGCCAGACTGAAAGCTTCTTTAAGTTTGTCCTGATTCCAGAGAAAGTCCCCCCGGTAGTCTGGCTCCTTGCCGGCCCCCGGCTGGTAAGGTTTGACCAGATATGCGGTTGCTCCTTCAACTACTCCGTCGGCAAAGAATTTAGCAGTTGTCACCCTGTGCCTGTCCCGGCTGTAGCGCTCACGCAGTGTTTTGATGCGGGCAAACTTTGCAGGAAGATCGTCCAGCGGTTCCACCGTTACAGATGAGGCCACATGCAGCTTAAGACGGCCTTGCTGTTCAAGTTTGAAGAATGCTTGCAGCGGTGGCTCAGCTGTGATAGAGACAGAATGTATTCCCGTATAACCAAGGCTGTGCAGGTAGGACTGAAAATGTGTCAACGCTTCCAAAACCTGTTCTTCGCTGAATTGCTGCTCGGGGATCAGGCGCATGGCTGCTTCTTTCAAGGTTCCCCAGGGATTGCCACTGCGCGGATCTTTTTCTATCAGGCCTCCCTGCGGGTCAGGGGTTTCGCCGGTAACGCCGAAAGTTTTCATGGCACAGCTGTTCAGCCAGGCCAGGTGACAGTCTGACGAGTATAGAATTACTGGCTTATCAGCACAAATTTGATCGAGCCGTTCTTTTCGCGGGCCGCGGGAAACCTCTTCACCACTGAAATGACCGAGAGAAAAACCTTCACCATAGTAAATGTCCTGTTCAGGATGCTCTTTAATAAACCGGTCGACCTGCTGCAGAATTTCCGGCAGGCCGGCTGTATCGTAAAGTGAAATATTATAGAGGTCGCTCAGTACCCGCCCGGGTGCATGCAGGTGGGTATCAATGAAACCGGGCGTGATCATTTTCCCCTGTAAATCAATCATTTCTGTTTTCGGCCCTTTATACCAACCTGCATCAGCGGTGCTGCCTGCACAGAGCACCTTTCCACCGCCAACAGCCAGCGCTTCAGTAAGCCGGTTAGCATGATCAGCCGTATAGATTGCCCCGTTGTAAAAAATTC
>CAZCHW010000029.1:0-2340 GCA_964498375.1 uncultured Syntrophomonadaceae bacterium
TCCGATCTCTGGAGGCATTCAGGGTAGCCGATGATGTCCTTCGTCAGGGCGTCCAGGGCATCTCAGACCTGATTGCCGTCCCCGGCCTGATTAACCTCGATTTTGCTGATGTGCGCACAATTATGTCGGAAACCGGCCCCGCCCTGATGGGTGTAGGGCAGGCCAGTGGAGAAAGCAGGACTGTTGAGGCGGCAAAAATGGCAACCAACAGTCCGCTCTTGGAAACCTCGATTGAAGGGGCGCGCGGCGTGCTGATCAATGTAACCGGCGGCAGTGACCTTAGTCTTTACGAGGTTAACGAAGCGGCAGAAATTGTTTCAGAGTATGCCGACCCAGATGCCAACATCATCTTCGGTGCCGTAATTGACGAAAACTTCAGTGATCAGGTTCGGGTCACCGTGATTGCTACCGGTTTTAGGGCGGTACAGCAGGAAAAGAAGCCTCACCTGGCCGCAGTCGGCAGCAGTGCTTACGCCCGCGGAGAGAATATCGACTCGCCGGCCTGGTCTCGTTGGCAGCAAAGACAGGAGAAGATCGTCAACGAATAGTCGAAACCATTTGGCCCTGATTTAGTTAAATATTCCAGCCCGGTGCGGTTTACTCGCCCGGGCTTTCGTTATGATCACTTTTGAATTTTTATAAAGTCCCGCTACTTTCCGGGAGGTTAAAAAAACTCCTAATTTATCCTTTACACACAATATATTGTGGTTTATAATTAACCAACTGCAATATATTGAGGTGAGCGCAACTGATGAAATGTCCCTTCTGCGGCGACCCCGATACCCGCGTCCTTGACTCACGGGCAACCCAGGACTCTGCAGCGATTAGGCGCCGCAGACAGTGTGTCGGCTGTGCCAACCGCTTTACCACAATGGAAAGAATTGAGGAAGAACCCCTGGTGGTAATCAAGCGGAACGGCCGGCGCGAACTTTTTGATCCGACAAAAATACTGAAGGGGCTTTTGCTGGCCGGGCAGAAACGCGATATACCCCTCGCTCGCTGGCAGGCGCTGGTCGAAGAACTGGAACGGGAACTGCGCAGCAGTTATGTCCGGGAGGTGTCTGCTGACCGGATCGGTGAAATAATTCTAAAAAAACTGCGCAGCATTGATGAAGTAGCCTACGTTCGTTTTGCCTCGGTTTTTCGCCAGTTTCCCGATGTAGAAACGTTTAAGGCAGAACTGGAAGAGATTATGCAGGATACCGGAGAATTTGGGGATAAGAATGATCTTTAACCGGCCTGTCAAGGTAATCCAAGGGAGGTACTTTTTAAATGAACAACCACAACATGACTGCAACAGAACAGATCGGCAAGCCTGATGTAAGTGCTGAAACAATTTTCCGGGAAATACGTAAACGTGATGGGCGCATTGTCTCATTTGATCCCGATAAGATTACCGATGCCATTTTTAAGGCAGCCAAAGCCGTCGGTGGAAGCGACCGGGCGATTGCGGAAAACCTGACCGCCCAGGTGATTAAAACCCTGCAGGATAAAGCAAAAAATGGAATTATTCCCACGGTAGAGGAAGTCCAGGATGAAGTTGAGGTGGCTCTGATCGAAAACGGGCATGCCCGGACCGCCAAAGCTTACATTCTTTACCGCGACCGGAGAACGCGGATTCGCGACGGGAAGTCTGAACTGATGGATGTAGTTAAGGAAATTCTTGTTGAGACAAGTCGTGAAAATGCCAATGTGAGCAATTCACCATCGGCTAAAATGCTCCAGATTGCCATGGCTGCCAGCAAGCAGTATTATCTGAGCAATCTGCTGCCGGAAGAGTATTCCCGGGCTCATGAAGATGGAGCAATGCATATACATGATCTTGATTACTACAGTAAAACCCTCAACTGTCTGCAGATTGATCTGACCAAGCTGCTGTGCGAAGGATTTAATACCGGCTACGGGTATATACGCCCGCCCCGGCGTATTGCCTCAGCAGCAGCCCAGGCGGCAATAATTTTGCAGAGTAACCAGAATGACATGTTTGGAGGGCAAAGTTTTCCCCATTTTGACCGGACTATGGGTGAAGTAATACGCCAATTTGATAAAGAGCCCGGTTATGATGAAATTTACCAGGCTATGGAAGGTCTGATCTATAATCTTAACACGATGCACAGCAGGGCGGGAGCACAGGTGCCTTTCAGTTCTCTCAATTTCGGAACCGATACATCAGAGGAGGGGCGGGCTGTCATCAGGGCAATCCTGGAGGCCTTCAGGCGCGGCCTGGGGCAGGGAGAAACACCGATATTCCCAAACCTGGTCTTCCGGATCAAAACAGGAGTTAATTTTATGCCGGAAGACCCGAACTATGATCTTTACCGCCTCGCCCTGCAGGTGGCG
>CAZCHW010000029.1:2350-8662 GCA_964498375.1 uncultured Syntrophomonadaceae bacterium
TAGATCATATGGTGACGAAGTATCCTATATGGGTTGTCGGACCAGGGTAATTGCCAACCGGCACGGAGCCGAGGTTTCGGCAGGTCGCGGCAATATTGCCCCGGTAACACTTAACCTGCCCCGCCTGGCTCTGGACTGCAAGGGTCAGGAGGAACTATTTTTTATCCAGTTAGATCGCCTGATGCGCCTGGCTTCGCGGCAGCTGCTGCATCGCTTTGAAGTGCTGTCCCGCCTGCGTGCCCGCGACCTGCCCTTTTTAATGGGGCAGAAACTTTACCTCGGTTCGGAAAACCTGGGACCTGAGGATACAATTCATGAAGTAATCAAAAACGGAACCCTGGCCATCGGATTTATCGGCCTTGCCGAAACCTTGAAGGTTTTAATCGGCAGGCACCATGGTGAAGATAACGAAGCTCTAGAACTGGGGTACAAAATTGTTGATCATATGCGGCGCCGCACAGACAGTTACGCTGAAGAATATGATCTTAATTTTGTTCTGGTCGCTACCCCGGCGGAAGGCTTAGCGGGCCGTTTTGTTGTTATTGACCGGGAGCGCTACGGGATTATCCCCGGGGTGACCGACAAGGATTATTACAGCAATTCTTTTCATGTTCCTGTTTATTATGCGATGTCAACTTTTGATAAAATCCGCTCGGAAGGGCTTTTTCACAGCCTTTGTAATGCAGGCCATATTAGCTATACCGAGCTTGAAGCGCCACCGGTGCATAATATCGATGCGTTTGACCGAATCGTCAGGGCTATGGCTGCAGCTGATTTTGGTTACGGCGGGATAAACTACCCGCTTGATGAATGCCGTATTTGCCGTCAGAGCGGTGTTTTCGGTGAAACATGCCCGCACTGCGGCAGTCCGGAAATTCGCCGTATTCGTCGTATCACCGGTTATCTCTCCACCGATGAACGCTTCAACCCGGCTAAACTGAGCGAACTGAAAGATCGGCGGGTCCACTTTATACCCGGTGACCAAAAATGAAGCTTCAGCTGGCAGGAATCATGCGGGAGAGCATAGTTGACGGCCCCGGAATTCGACTGACCATTTTTGCCCAGGGCTGTCCGCATCGCTGCCGGGGCTGCCACAACCCGGAAACTAATGATCCCCTGGGTGGTTACCCTGTGGAAATAGATGATCTGCTTCAGCTGGTTGATTCCAGTTCCAATATCGACGGGGTGACTATTTCCGGTGGTGAGCCATTTGCCCAGCCTGGTCCGGTTGCCCTGCTTGCCGGTTTAATCCGTAAGAGAGATCTTGACCTGGTTCTCTACAGTGGTTATACTTTCGAACAACTTTTGCTGATGGCTCAAGGCAATCAACAGATCAGGATAATCCTGGAACAGGGAAATCTGCTGGTAGACGGACCCTTCCGTCTGGAAGAACGCGATATAAGCCTGGCTTTTCGCGGTTCGCGGAACCAGCGAATCATTGATTTGTCTGCAACACTTCATTCCGGGCAAATAGTTGAGTGGTCAGGGGAGCTTATTTATTAATGCAAATGCTACACAAAGCAGATATTACCTATTTTAAAGGATCCCTTTTAGATCAGGAAGGGTTGATTGAACACGCCTTTTCCTCCCGTCTTGGCGGGTGCAGCAGTGGATTCCTGACTTCCCTGAATATGGCCTATCACACCGCTGATACAGTGGAAAATATTTTAGAAAACAGGAAGCGTTTTTTTAAAATATTTGACCAGGACCACCGGGAAGTCATCGGGGTAACCCAGGTCCATGGTTCACTGATTGAGTATTTCAGCGAGCCAGATCGGGGAGAAGGGGCCCTGCCGGGTACTCTGAAGCGCCACTGTGACGCTTTGCTGACTACCGAGTCTAATCTTTGCCTGACCGCATTCTCTGCCGATTGTCTGCTGCTCTATTTTGTTCTGCCCTCTTTGCCCCTGGTGGCTATTGCGCACGCCGGACGACAGGGCACACTTGAAGGCATTGCCGGTAAAATGGTTGAAGAAATCTGCAGGCGCTTCCAGGGCGACCCTGCTGAAATTATTGTCCAGCTAAGCCCGTCTATTTGCAAAAGCTGTTATACTATTAATAATGAACAGGCAGAGCAGTTTTTGCAGGCCGGGTGGCGGGATAACGAATATCTCACTTCACTGACGGACCAACATTTTCAGCTTGACCTGGCGGCAATTAACATTGCCCAGCTCAGGCAGGCCGGAGTTGCTGATCAGAATATCGGTCACTCTGCCCTGTGTACTTCCTGCCGGCCTGATCTATTCTATTCTTACCGGCGCGACCAGGGGCAGACAGGCCGCATGATCGGTTTTATAAAGATTAATAAGCAGGCAGGGGGATAAAGAGCTTGAGCGATCGGAAAAAAAAGCGGCTCGCCAGGCAGCGTTTTGAAGTACTGCCGGGTGAAGGGAAACGGTTCAGCTTCAGCAATTTCAAGCAGGCAGCACTATTTTACGTTCTGCTGCTGCTGGCATTGGTGGTAATTGTTCAGCTTGGCTACCACTGGCTTGGTGAACAGTTCCTAGCCTGGAGATTGCAGGTGATAGAAGCCAGGCCAGGTGAAATGAACCAGGAAGTCACAGTGCTTGGTTATATTACCCGGCATGAAGAAGTGATCTATGCTCCGGCTAACGTAGTTATTTTAAGCCTTGCGCCGGATGGGCAGAGAGTTGCCAGCGGCGACGAACTGGCCCGGCTGGGGATTATTCCGGCAGGTGATTTGCCCGCTCTGCAGGGTACAGAGGAAGAAGAACCTGACCTGGCGCTTCTTGACCAACTGCTCGATTATTGGGACACACTTTTCAACAAACACGAAGAGAGTCCGGCTGAGGAGGACGAGCACGCAGCTGCAGGCCCGATCGATCATTCCGCCAGGGACGAAGAAGAATCGAAAAATGATTTAGCCACAGAAGCTGTACCTGAGTCGTCTCTACGGGATGCAATAATTATCTATTGTGACGAACCCGGCCTGGTTTCATATTATACAGACGGCTTGGAAGATGAAGCCGGTCCGCTGTACCTGGTAGTCACTACTGAAGAAGATTTTGAAGAGGAAAATGAGCAAAAGGAACCCGAACAGGCTGAAGAGGAAATTTCAGCGAGTTTTGAGCAGGCCACCCTGCCAGTTATAGATGGAAAACTGGCTGAACCGGGGCAGCTGGTCGAAGCGGGTGAACCGTTGTTAAAAATTGTTGACAACTGGCACTGGTATTACAGCTTGGTTCTGCCGCTTCACCCTGGCCGCAGTCTCGCGGAATTACAGCAGCTGGAAATTTCATTTTCCTTTGCCTCCGATTACCCGGTGCAAGCTCGTTTACTTGAAAGTGAGATTGATGAAGAAGCCCGTCAGGTACGCCTTTTCTACCGGATTGACAGTCAGTTGCCCGGTTTTGAGCGGGAACGCCTGACAGAATCAACTTTGCTCTACCGCCGCCAAAGCGGTATAATTGTGCCGTCGGAGGCCTTGCTGGAAAAGGAGGAAAAGACGGGACTATTTATCAATCAGGGCGGACGGGTCGTTTTTAAACCGGTCAGTGTTATTGACCGGCAGGATGATCAGGTTTTGGTTGAAGGGCTTGATCCTTTCAGTATGGTTATTTCAAGGCCAGACCTGGTTGAAGAAGGACAGCGGTTTCGTTAATACAGGTCGGCAGGTCGGTTAGGAGAGGTGAACTAAGATGCTGGCAGATCATTATAAAGAGATTATGGGCAATATTACTGCAGCAGCCCGCCGGTCCGGTCGTGATCCCGGGGCAATCAGGCTGATCGCTGTGACTAAAACAGTTGGTGTCAGCGAGGTTGATCATGCAGTAAAACTGGGTATTAAAGATTTTGGCGAAAACAGGGTCCAGGATGCCTCCGATAAAGTAGAACGGTTTTCCAGCTGTAATTGGCATTTTATTGGCCATCTTCAATCGAACAAGGTTAAATATGTTTTACCACAGTACTGCATGATTCATTCGCTCGACCGGGTTTCCCTGGCCGGGGAACTGCAAAAGCGTGCCCAGGGGCTGGGAATCGAGGTTGAAGTGTTGGTGCAGGTTAATGTCTCCGGTGAAAACAGCAAATTCGGGCTTTCTCCGGAAAGACTGCCGGCCTTTATTATGAAAATGTATGCCTATGATCGTGTGAACATCAGGGGGTTGATGACCATGGCGCCATTTCTTGACAACCCCGAGGATACCCGGATATATTTCAGGCGCTTGCGTAAGTTGCGTGATGATCTCGCCCGGCCGGGATTAGAACTGCCGGAACTTTCAATGGGTATGACCAATGATTACGAGGTAGCTGTAGAAGAAGGAGCAACTATGGTTCGTATTGGCAGTGCTCTTTTTGGCTAAACAGAAAGGAAGGTGGCTTTTATCAATCGATTGGTAGCGGAAGGATTACTTTTTTTTATCCAAATCTATTACATAATACTTTTTGCCAGGATAATTCTTTCCTGGTTCATGATCGGCGCAGGAGGTAACCAGACCATGCAATCCATCTACAGGGTTGTTTATGGTTTGACCGAGCCTCTGTTGGCTCCGATTCGCAAATTATTGCCAATGGTTCGCATGGGTATGGGCTATCTTGATTTGTCGCCGATTGTATTGTTGATTCTGCTCAGAATTTTGCAGCAGGTAATTTATCGTTACATCTATTTTTAAGGGGTGAAAAGTATGTCTGCCTCAGCGCCGTTATCGGAAGCGGAAAAACAGTGGTTGCAGAACTTTGAACACAAACTTGAACAGGTTGCAGCTAACCGTTCTTACAGCACTGCATTTCTAGATCCCCGCCAGCTTGAACTGGCTGAGGCTGTTTTGCGCAGAAATCCGGCGGTTGCTTATACCGTTTATGGCGGTTATCCGCAGGCCGAGAGAAATATAATGCATGTATTCCCTGCAGAAAGACCGGGGTCGCTGCCGGTGGTTGAGGCGGTATTGGTGGAATGGACTTCCCGGGATGAACCTGGGCATCGCGATTTACTCGGGGCGGTAATGGCCCTCGGGTTGCGGCGCGATCAAATCGGTGATGTAGTTATTCTTGAAAATCAGCAGGCTGCTATCTTTGTTGAGGAAACCAAGGCTCCCTACATTATGGCCAACCTGAACCGGGCCGGCAGAGTCGATCTGCAGGTCAGGACAGTTAATCCCACAGAACTGCCCCTGCCCCAGGATGACAGCAAGGAAATCAAGGGGACAGTTGCCAGTTTACGTCTCGATGCAGTCTTATCTCTCGGTTTTGGTATTTCCCGTTCCCGGGTGGTCAGGTTAATTAAAGGTGGCCTGGTGAGAGTTAACTGGCGGCCTGTTGACTCACCTTCTTACCAAAACAGCAAGGGAGATCAGATCTCGCTGAAAGGGCGGGGCCGGTTAGTGGTTGAGGCGGTGGAAGGAGAAACCCGGAAAGGAAGAATTCGCCTGATATTGAAAAAATATGCCTGAATAGGCAGGAATACTACCCCTATTGTCGAACTTTGCCAATAATGAAGCCTTAACAGAAGGAGGTTTTACCATGGGCATAACACCGCTTGATATACAGGAAAAAGAATTTGAAAGAGCTTTTCGCGGATATGATATTGAAGATGTTGATGAATTTCTCGATCAGATTGCCAGGGACCTCGAAGAGTTGATCAGGGAGAACAAGGAATTAAAAGAGCGGGTTGCTGCACTGGAGGATAAAAACACTAATTATCGCCAGATGGAGAATACAATGCAAAATGCCATTGTAGTAGCCCAGAAAGCGGCTGATGATGTTAAAGTGAAGGCGGCACGTGAAGCCGAATCGATCAGACAGGATGCCGAACTTGAAGGCCGGCGCATTATCGAGGAAGCAAGGGGCCGGTCCGGCAAACTGGTCGAGGAACACAAGGCAATTTTGCGGCAGGCCGGCGATTTTAAAGTTCGTTTCCGGACTTTCCTGGAAGATCAGCTGACCATGCTTGACCGTGAAAAATGGCCCACCCTGCCTGAAGAGAAAAACCGCGAAGAACTTGCCGGTAATGCCGGCAATGTAGTTGAAATGACCAGAACCTTCGATCCCGATCCTTCCCTTAAACCGGAAGCTGACCCGGCACCTGAGGAAAAACCGGCTGAGGAAGAAAAGGTTCAGGATAAGCCTCTCTTTGACGACGAAGACTTATCTTTCGACCAGGATCTGGATCTTGATTACGGTTTGGAACGTGACCTTGATAAAGATCCTGAATTTTAATCTCGTTTCTTAACCAGTGCCGGTTGATTTTAAAATGCTGTCGTGCTACAATTTAGCTCAAATGCTGTGAACGGGACCATTAGGCGTAAGTTTGCGCGCAAACAGAGAACCGGTGTCAGGTGAAAGTCCGGTATGGCG
>CAZCHW010000029.1:8672-11765 GCA_964498375.1 uncultured Syntrophomonadaceae bacterium
GATCGCCCGGGAGCACCCGTCCGAACTTCCCCAGGGTTCAGTAGGCACGGGCGGCAGCCGCCGTTACCGGTAATGTCAATGAGTGGCCCCTGTCGGGGCTATTAGGGTGGTACCGCGGGAAAACTCTCGCCCCTTGAGGGGCGAGTTTTTGTTTATGTGCCATCTCAAAGAATCGCAAACAATAGAACAGAAGGAGATTGATTATGGACTACAGAGAGACACTTAATCTGCCGCAAACCGAATTTCCAATGCGCGCTAATTTACCCAATCGCGAACCTGAAATGCTTGAACAATGGGCCGAAATGGATATAAATAACCTGGCCCTTGAAAACAGGGCCGGAGCTCCACAATACATCCTGCATGACGGTCCGCCGTATGCTAACGGTGATATACACATGGGCACTGCCCTGAACAAGGTTTTAAAAGACATTATTAACAAGTATAAAACCATGCAAGGTTTTTGCTGCCCCTACGTGCCCGGCTGGGATACTCACGGCCTGCCGATCGAGCACCAGATTATCAAAACCAAAAAAGTAAATCGCAAGGAAATTAGCGACCTTGAATTCCGGCAGATGTGCCGGGACTATGCTTTACAATATGTCGATATCCAGCGCAGCCAGTTTAAAAGGCTTGGTGTACGCGGAGACTGGGACAACCCATACCTGACCCTGGTTCCTGAGTTTGAAGGACGTCAGATCAAAATTTTTGGCAGGATGGCCGAAAAAGGTTATATCTACAAGGGAATGCGCCCTGTCTACTGGTGTGCCAGTTGCGAAACTGCCCTGGCTGAAGCGGAAATTGAATATGGTAACAAGGTTTCTGATTCAATTTATGTTAAATTTCCCTTGGTCGACGACCGCGGTTTACTTGAAGGAACGACCGATACCTATTGCTTGATCTGGACAACTACAGCCTGGACCATTCCAGCTAACCTGGCCATTGCAGTTCATCCCGATTTTGATTATGTTTTGGTCGATGCGGGTAACGAGCGTTTCCTGCTTGCCGAAGGTTTGGCCGAAGCGGTTGCAAAGCTGGCCGGGGTTGCAGACCCCTGGAAAGTCTTAAAGCGTTTCAAGGGTAGTGACCTGATCGGCATGCGCTGCCGTCACCCGTTGTACGAGCGTGAATCAGTCCTGTTGACCGGCGACCATGTTACTCTCGAACAGGGAACCGGCTGTGTTCACATTGCCCCAGGCCACGGTTACGAAGACTTTATAATCGGTCGTGAAAACGATCTGCCTATTCTCAGCCCTGTTGACGATCGCGGATTCTTTACCGAAGAAGCAGGGCAGTATGCCGGGCTGCGCTATGATGAAGGTGGCCGCCAGGTGATCGCTGATCTGCGTGACGCGGAAGCGCTGCTGCAGGCAGTTAAAATTGAGCATCAATATCCCAATTGCTGGCGCTGCAAGCAGCCGGTCCTGTACCGGGCAACCGAGCAATGGTTTGCTTCAATCGATGGATTTCGCCAGGAAGCTTTGGAAGCAATTAAAAAAGTAAACTGGACTCCGCCGTGGGGCGAGGAACGGATTTCAAATATGATTGCCGAGCGTCAGGATTGGTGTATTTCACGCCAGCGGGTCTGGGGCGTGCCGATCCCGATATTTTACTGTCTTTCCTGCAACGAACCAATTATCAATGAAGAAACTGTCGAAGCGGTCAGTGAGCTCTTTTCCCGGGAAGGCTCTGATGCCTGGTTTGCCCGCGAAGCGGAAGAAATACTGCCCCAGGGCTACCGCTGTCCTTCCTGCGGGCACGATCAATTCCGCAAAGAGAAAGATACAATGGATGTCTGGTTCGACTCAGGTTCAAGCCATGATGCCGTGTTGGAAACCCGTGAAGAGCTGCGCTGGCCTGCCGATCTCTACCTCGAAGGAAGCGATCAGTATCGTGGCTGGTTCCACTCATCGCTGCTCACCGCGGTTGCTACCCGGGGAGAGCCGCCATACCGGGCAGTGCTCAGCCATGGTTGGGTTGTTGATGGTGAAGGAAAGAAAATGTCTAAATCGCAGGGTAATGTAATTGCCCCCGAGAAAATAATTAAGCAGTACGGCGCCGATATCCTGAGACTTTGGGTATCTTCAGCCGATTTTACCAGTGACATACATCTCAGCCAGGATATTCTCAGGCAGTTGGTTGAAGTATACCGCAAGGTGCGTAACACCATTCGGTTCATGCTCGGCAGCTGTTCTGATTTTAATCCCGACAACCAGACCGTAGATTATCAAAACATGGAGGAACTTGATCGCTGGGCCCTCTACCGCCTTAACCTGCTGGTGGAGAAGGTAACAAAAGCTTACGAAAAGTATGAATACCACCAGTTTTTCCATGCGCTGCATAATTTTTGCGTTGTCGACATGAGCAACCTGTACCTGGATATAATCAAGGACCGCCTCTACTGCTCTCTGCCCGGTGATCCGGCCCGACGGTCAGCCCAGACAGCTTTGATGCAGATCATGGAGCGGCTGGTCCTGCTGATGGCTCCAATCCTGACCTTTACTGCAGAAGAAATCTGGCAGCACTTACCGGGCCGCCATCTTAAAAGCGTTCAACTGGCCGACTGGCCTGCAAAGGTTGACCAGTGGCAGGATGAAAACCTGGGTCAGCGCTGGAAAAAGCTGCTTGAAGCACGGGAAGAGGTAACCTGGGCACTGGAACAGGCGCGCAAGGGAAAAGTTATCGGCGGCTCACTGGAAGCCAGGGTAACCGTTTGGGCTGAAGGAGAAATACTGGAGCTATTAAAACAATATACTGAACTGCTGCCGACACTTTATATCGTCTCAGCGGCGGAGGTGCGGGAAGGACTCGAAGATGCTCCTGCCGAGGCCCTGACCGGTCAGCGCTATCCGGTAAAAGTTCTGGTTGTAAAATCGGCTGGTCACAAATGCCCACGCTGCTGGATCTTTACCGACTCAGCAGGAGAACTTTGCCCTCGCTGCAGTGCCGTTGTAGCCAAACTATAGGCTTATTTTTGGCTGTGCAGCCAGTGCAGCAATTCTTTAAAAAGCGGTGGAGGCGATACGGTAAATTGAAGTTCGCTGCCGCTGCGCGGATGAACAAAAGAGAGCTTCCGGGCATGTAGAGCCTGGGGCT
>CAZCHW010000030.1:0-11736 GCA_964498375.1 uncultured Syntrophomonadaceae bacterium
CCGGACCCAGCCCTTAAGAAACTCTCCCGGCAGGATGAACTTAACCGCATCCCCATCGAAGGAAAGTTTGGAGAAGGAAAACGAAGATACGGGCTCGACCTGATTAAAGCGAAGCTAAAGGAAACAAGCGAAACAACCATCATCATTAACCTGATCGTTATGAACCTGGCCAGAGGTTATCGTGATCTTTTTGTCATTTTTTCAAAGAGCTTTTTATCTGCAATTAAAGCTTATTTTTCGCGCTTTGCCGGGCGGTTTATACCAGCTGCGGCGTAGGGTTTTTTTAAATAGGGCCTATTAAGGAAGCCCTAATTAGTTTATTTAATTAACAAGCGGGCCAGCCAGTATTGATCAGAAGCCCGCTTCAGTTCCCTTAAACCATTTTGTTATTAACCCTCACTGTAGTCGTAAAAACCGCGTCCCGCTTTGCGGCCCAGCCATCCGGCAGCCACATATTTTCTAAGTAAAGGACAGGGTCTGTACTTGGAATCACCAAGCCCCTCATGCAGAACTTCCATTATTGAAAGGCAGGTATCAAGCCCGATCAGGTCGGCCAGCGCCAGGGGACCCATGGGATGGTTCATGCCCAGCTTCATAACATTGTCGATTGCCTCGGGTTGAGCTACCCCTTCCATCAGGCAATAAACCGCCTCGTTAATCATGGGCAGTAAAACCCTGTTCGAGACAAACCCGGGGAAATCATTGACCTCTACAGGTGTTTTTCCTAATTTTATAGTTAACTCTTCAATGGCACTGTATGTTTGATCCGATGTAGCCAGGCCGCGAATGATTTCCACCAAATGCATTACCGGCACGGGATTCATAAAATGCATGCCAATTACTTTTTCGGGGCGCTTCGTAAATGCCGCTATACTTGTAATCGGCAGTGATGAGGTGTTGCTGGCCAAAATCGTTTCTGGTGAACAAATCTTATCCAGCGCTTTAAACAGTTCTTCCTTAAGCTCCATCTTTTCAGTAACCGCCTCAATTACCAGGTCGGCTTCTTCGGCATAATTTAAATCTGTTGTTCCTGCAATGCGCTTCAGAACTGCTTCCATCTCCTCCACTGTCAATCGCCACTTATCCACATTGCGCTGCAGGTTTTTCGCAATTGCCGCCAGCCCCCGATCAAGGTAACTTTCTTCAATGTCCCGTAAAATCACTTCCAACCCCGCCTGGGCGCAAACCTGGGCAATCCCACTGCCCATCTGCCCCGCGCCAACCACCATAACCTTATTAAGTTCCATATTATCTTCCCCTTTCATCCTCTTAACCTCTGTTCCTGAAAACAATGAGCAGACCGGCGACAATAATTAATGTCCCACCAAGCAGTGAGCCGGCCGTAATCGCTTCATGCAGGAAAAGGGCCGCTAAAATGGTTGCCGCCAAAGGCTCTATATAGGTCATAATCCCGGCATGCTGCGCTTTAATTAAGCGTAACCCAATATGGAACATGGTAGCGGCAAAGGTTTGCTGTAACAGCCCAAGTAATAAGAGCAATAAAACCCCGTTTAAGCTTAAGCGACTGCCGAGAAAATCACAAAAGGCAAAAGTACCAATGCTATGTAGGCCGAAAGCATAATATTTGAATTAAAGCCCAGCACTCCCGGTGGCAGCTTTTTCAGGTAAAGGGCCAGCAGGCCATAAGTCAGGCCACTGGCCAAAGCAATCAAATCACCAAATAAACTCAAACCGCTGCTAAAAAGCGAGCTGTAACCCATGATCGCCATGGTCCCCAGCATGGAAAAAATGAGGGCAATTATTGTTCTTAATTCCAGGCGCTCTTTTAGAATCAGCGGCGCAAATATCACTGTAAATACGGGAGCGGTATAAATTAAAAATGCAGCATTCGATATGTTGGTATAGTTTATAGAATAGGTATAAGCCAACCAGGATAAGCCGGTAAAAGAGGAAGGCAAAAGCATCCACTTCCAGTTGACAAAGAAAGGTTTAACCCAGGTCAGCCCTTCGCGCAGGGAAGTAAAAATTAATAAGCCACAGAAGCCGAAAAAAAAGCGGTAGAAAAGTATAAACTCCGGCGGGTAATCGAGAGCCCGCACAAAAAGCCCGTAACTGCCCCAGATAAAGGCAGCTAAAAATACCTGCAGATACCCCAGCTTATTTCTAATTACATCGGATGGTTTCAATTAGGCTGCATCTCCTATATTTCATATAACTAAAAAGTAAACTCCGGCAAAAATATCATTCCACCATATCTAAGAATCTTTCAACTGAGTTAAGCTTCACTCCCAATAGTTTGGCAATATTCATTTTTGCCTGGATTCCACGCGCCTTACCGTGGCCGGATACTACCCGGCCGAGGTTTAGATCATCGCGAAGCTCATTCATAATCACTTCATCACCAAGTTCTTTTACCGAAACCTTTAACTTGGCTGCCACAAATTGCTTTGCTTCCCTGATCCTCATCCCCGTCATTTGCATGCGCGCTACCAGATCTCCGGCGGTGCGCAATCCGCCCATGCCCGAGGCAAGTGTATGAGTGGCGATCATCCCGCAAAAATCACCGGTGCCTACCTATAAACCGTCAGCTTTCCCTACTTCCACCATGGCTACTGAAACCCTGCTAACCACATCAACGGGCAGAACTTCCACAGTGGTTACACCACCTACTCCCAAACCGACATTGGGATGAACGGGGATGGAAGCTGCTTCGCTGCATGCTTTACAAAAAGTCACCGCCCTCGCTAAATTGAAAGGAAAGGATTTTTTACTGTTATTATTAATTACAGGACCAAATATGGTAGCCCCGGCCTTTTCAGCCAGTTTAACCTGTTCGTGAGGATATAAACCGGCCAGACGCACACCATCATATGTAATCTTGCCGTGCATACCGAGCACAAATTTTCCAGCCATCCCCATTTCAATGCAGATATCTGGAAACTTACTTCTTAAGATCTCAGTTGCCATCAGCGCTGCAAAAAAATCGGCATCACCGGCTGCCCCGGTAGTGTCAAAGTCAACCCCTTCTACTCCTCCTTCGTACATCTCACCGGCAACATAAACCAGATCTTTCACACAGTGTTCAACTGCTCTTTCCTGCGCTTCCCTTGCTTCTTCTATTTTCCCCTGGGGCAGAAGTTCCGCCCAGTTCGGAGCCGGTCCGTTCGGTTTACTGTAACGTCCCAGATCGGTCATAGCCCCGTAAAAAAGGGGAATTGTTAAAAGGTGCGATGCCTGTTCCACCCATGAACGCTCCTCGGTGGCCACGGTTTTAACAGCTTTATAACTGTAATCGATAAAACCTGTTTCAGCGGTATCCATCCCGCAGACGCGCTCATAAGTTTGCAGCATTTGAAGTCGGCTTACCGGAAAACCGCGGGGCACGGAGCCAATTGAAGGAGAGTCGCCGGTCATAATTATTTCATTACCCTTCTCAACCCCAACCATCTTACCCGGACGAGTGCAGATCTCCAGCAGTTTTTCCAGATCTTCTTTTGTCAAAGGATCAATCTTAGCCCGCTCTGCAGCATCCTGCATTCCGGCCTCCAGCTCTTCCTTAATCCAGCCTCCATCAACCTCAAGTATCGAACCGTCGCCATGCCTACTTAATACCAAATAATTTCACCTCACTCCTAAAATACATAGATCCTCACCCTGGCTTTCTACACTAACTGTGTCAATATATCAAGCATTGATTAAATTTCCACCCAGCAGTTCCGCTGTCCGGGGATCACAGGTGGTAATAATTAATTGCCGCCCTGCAGCAAATTCAGCAATTAAAGCGGCGGCAGCCCTGCGCCGCTCCGGGTCGAGATGCACAAGGGGATCATCCATTACCATAAAACCGGACAACCCTTCAAGTAGACAGGCAGCAATCGCCAGACGCAGGGCGAGGGCAACTCCACTCGTTGTTCCGGAAGACAGTATTTGAAGAGGCAGAAATTTTCCCTGGCCGGTGCTGATGCCACCGGGCAGCGAGCCTTTAAAATCAGCTTCAGCATAGCGGTTGCCCGTCAGCAGGGCTAAATAGCGGGTAAACTTTTCAACCAGGGGTTGATAGGTCTGGCTGTCGAGTTCTTCTTTCAACTTTTCAAACTCATCTTTTACCAGCTGAACAGCTTCAGCTTCACTCCTTAGCCTGGCCAGCCACCTTTCTGCTTCCTCCAGTTCAGCTTCCAGTTCTTCGGCCGATTCATCGGGCAGTTTGCGCTGCGCTGTATAAAGTTCCTCTTTTAAAAGAACAACCTCTTTCTGCAGTTTACCCTGATGCTCCCGCAACTTTTTAAGCTCATCGAAAAATTGTTTACTGCTTTCATATTCCTCCGGCAGGGGTTCCAAACTATCAAGTTCTTTATTGATATCGCCCAGTTCGCGCCGCAGATCGGCAACCCGGCTGATAGCCTGGTTCAGGCTTTCAAATTCTTCAGCCCAGGACTTAAGCTTTTCCTCTTCCTGCTCAAGACGCACCCGCTCTTCACCAAGCTCGTCTCGCAAATGGTCCAGGTCCTTTCTTATCTCTTCCGGATCGCGCATCTCTGTTCCGGCCTGCAGGCCGGCGACTTCTCTTTTAAGGACTTCAAAATCCACCTCGCCGAGTATTGTCTCAAGCTTCGTTTTACCGGTATTTATTTCGTTTTGCAGCTCCCTGAAGGCGGCGCTTGCCTGACGCGCCTCTTCCAGGTCCCTCATTCCATTGGAATCAAGTTTATCGGCAAGCAAACGGCTGCAGCGCTGTGCCTCTTCAAGCAGGGCCGCTACATCCTGCTCCCCCGATTGGACGGCGATCTGCCACTCAGCACTTTCAAAAACAAGGCGACCGGCCCCCTGGATTTCCGCATCTTTTTCCAGGAAGAGCTCCTCTGTTTGATCGACACCGCTGGTAATTTTAAGCTTAAAGGGTTTACCGGTTTTTAAGTGCGCCTTCAGCTTCATCGCCCCGGTGATCGCTTTTAAACGCTCTACTTCGCGCGCAATATCTTCCAGTCCGGCCAGGATATCTTTATCGAGAGGAGGCAGCTTCTCCAGTTTTTTCTTATTTTCATCTATTGCCTCCCGCAGAGGCATTACGCGATCGTAAAGCTCCCGCTTCCTGCAGGCCTCCAAAGCAGCAATCGCTTCCTGCAGTTCCTTCTCAAGCCTGGTCTTATCTTTTTGCCTGCTCTCAGCTGACTCTTTCAGGTTCTTTACCCGCTCTTCAATTTTGGGCCACTCACTGATCACTTTCATCAGGTGGCTTTCTTTAGCCTGCAATGTTTCAAGCTGCGGTTCCACCAGCGCTCGCTGCAGGATATGCGGTTCCAGCTTTTCAGCCTTTTTCAGCCTTTCACCCAGATCCGCCAGCACCTTGTCTGCATTGGCCAGTCTCCTATTGACGGCATCAATCTTTTCTTCTTCATTGCGTATCCGACCCAGCTTCTGTTTTAACTCCCCAGCATGATAATAAGCTTTTTGCACGTCGCCCAGTTTAGTTTTGTGCGGATTGGCAATCCCCCGTCCGCCTCGCGGCTCACCGGCCGCTAAATCCCAATTGTTTAAGAGCCTTTCATATTCGCTGTTGATTGCCCCTTCCAGCTTTTCCAGGGAAATGCCGCCCACTTCAAAAAGGGCGGCGCGCAATAGATCCGCCAGCGTAGCTGCCGCTTCCTCATTTGTCTGCAAGCGCTGCAGCGTTTTATTCATTTCCTCCTGGCGGGCAAATAGAATATCCCGGTATGTAGCCCGCCCATAACGCAGGGCAAGTTCAAGCTGCCTTTTAATTTCTGCCGGATCATGAATCTCACCAGCCTTATTAAGCAAAAGCTTCTCGCCTTTACCGCTGCCCCAGGCCCTGCTCAACTGCAGCTTATCCCCGGCTTCCGTTTCAAATTCCAGCTCTACCGCAGCCGTATCTGCGGCAGGGTGCGGCAGCTGATATTGCAGGAATGCAGTCCATGCTTCTTCACTCTTTTTAACTCCTGCCGGAACAAAAAGCGCGGCATAGAGAGCATTAACCAGGGTGCTTTTACCTGCTTCATTAGGGCCGCACAAAACATTCAGGCCTTCTTTAAATGTAAAGCTCCGGTCTGCGAGCCCCCCGAAAGAGAGCAGTTTTGCCTTATTAATAATCACTTTCTCACCTCTTCAATCAGGCGGTAAGCAAGCTGCAGAGCATCCCTGTTGCCGCTCTCGTACAGCCGCTCAAGAAAGCGGCCGGGGAAGGACCCTGCCGGAAAACTTTCAGCAATAACTTCAGCGTTAAGTTCCGGCCCCAGCCCTGAATCATCACGTTCAAGGTAAAGCAGTTGATCATCGATTTTCCGGTAAAAAGTGTGCCTATTTTCATACTCATCTGCCGGCAGCGTGCCGCTTAGCCGGAGCTTTAAAAGGGTCTGCTTGCCATAAACTGCCAGACTATTTTCAAGGCTCCGGAGCTCCTCTGCGTTCCATATCTCTTTTTCCAGCTCCATAAAGTTAAAGTGCCCGGTTTTCAACTGTACTGCCCGGATTGCTTCCGGCATAAAATCTACAAGCCAGGCGCTGCCTGCGTGCCGGCAGTCAAAACCATCAGGTTCGGGAGTGCCGCTGTAGAGGTAGGGAGGATTGTTAATCTCGTTGACCTCGGGGTAAGGTTTGTGGGTATGACCCAGCAGCCAGAGATCCATCTTCTGCGCAGCAAGCTCCCCTTCATCCATGGGATAATACTGATCCTTTAAGTCAGGAGCCACCCCGCGAAGGGTACCATGTGCTATTCCGATATGCCAACGGGTTTGTGGTCTTTCACTCAGAGCGCTGATCCACCCCAGGCGGTTATCCGCAGCATGCCTGCTGGTGCAGGGTGTCGGATATAAAGATAAATCAAGCCCGTATTCTTTAAAATTATAGGGGCGCTCCCCGGTCAACAGGATTAGCTCTTCAAAAGCAAGCTCTTTCAACATTGGCCACAACTGGCCATGAGCTTCGTAGTAATCATGGTTCCCGGGCAGCAGGGCAGTCAAACCGCTAAATCCTTTTAAGATATCAACCGTTTTCACGATCTGCTCGGCAGCTATATTGGTTCGGTGAAAGAGGTCGCCTGCAACCAGCAGCAGCTGGCATTTTTCCCTGTTGGCAAGTGAAACAAGCTCTTCCAGGCTTTTAAACCTTGCTTCCACCAGCTGCTGCCGCACATCTGCAGGGTAATCGCGATTATTAAATGTCATCCCCAGGTGTAAGTCGGCAGTATGTAAAACCTTGAGACTCAATTATTTCACTCCTCTGCCTCATTGCTGATATTTTCATCGGGATAGGCGCCATCCCAGACAATTCTTCTATACATCTCAGGATCCGTATCGCCTTCAGTGCTGAAGAGGAGAATATGAGAACTCTGATTCAAAGCAAGCTCTTCCTTCAGTTCTTCAAGTCCCCGGCTTCTCAGGATCTTGCAGAGGATACCGGCTGTAACCGCCCCCGACTCGCCGGAAATAACCTGCTCATCCCCGGGAAGGGGATTGCCTAAAATACGCATACCATTAGCCGCAATATAATCGGGGCATGAAATAAAGAGATCAGCAAGCTGCCACAGCACTCTCCAGGCTACCGGGTTCGGTTCGCCACAGGCCAGGCCGGCCATGATTGTATCTAAATCCCCTGTAACATTAACCGCCTGCCCTTCACCGGCAGCTGCCGAACGATAGAAGCAGTCAGCTTTCTGCGGTTCAACCACCGCTGTAATTGGCATCTCCGACTCTAACATAGATGCATAATAACCGGTTACAGCCGCCGCCAGCGAACCGACACCGGCCTGCATCAACAGGTGAGTAGGCCGCTCAACCTGCAGTCTCTTCAGCTGTTCCAACGCTTCAGCGGCCATCACTGTATAACCCTGCATTACCCAGTTCGGGATATCCTCGTACCCTTCCCAGGCTGTATCCTGAACCATTATCCAACCGTGCTGCCTGGCATTTTCGGCTGTAAGGCGTACTGTTTCATCATAATTCACTTCGGTAATATAGCCTTTTGCACCGGTGTCGGTAATATGCTGCAGGCGAACCAGTGAAGATCCCCTGGGCATATTGATCACCGCCCGGTGCCCGAGCTGTGCTGCCGCCCAGGCTACCCCCCGTCCGTGATTACCGTCGGTAGCGGAGGTGAAGGTTAGCTGCCCCAGCTTTTCTTTTACTGCATTGGACTGCAGCTTTTCATAATTTAACTCGCTCTCATCCAGTTCCAACCGCTCACCAAGGTAACGGCCGATAGCATGCCCGCCCCCCAGCACTTTAAAGGAGTTAAGGCCAAAACGGTACGATTCATCCTTAACATATATTCCGCCCACTCCCAGTTCTGCCGCCAGCTTTTCCAGGCTTTTTAAGGGAGTGCGGTTATACTGGGGGAAACTCTCTATAAACTGCCGCGTAGAGCGAACAGCATCTTCTTTTAAAAAGCGGGGAATCGCCTCCCGTAAGCCAAGGGGACGTTTTGTTTGACTTGTTATTCTATGCTTTTTGTATTATATTTCTGCCAATACCTATCACCCTTTCAAGCTGCCTTATACTGGCTCCCGTTTCACCTTTAATTTTCCTTAAAGCTAAATTTCTTGCTTGAAGGTCAATCCCAGACAAATCATTAAAATCAACAATATTTGATATAACCTCTTGTAATTCATCATCGGTATACCTATTTACCACTTTATATTCCAAGCATTGATCATTATTTTTCTGTTTATTAAACTTAATAAAGCTTTCTTCATTGGAAAAGTATTTATTTAGAAAATCCGTATCAGTGAGAGCTCTGTCTTTAAGCAAATAATTTCTGTAGCTGCTCCATTCATAGTCTTCAATGTGATTCACTAAACCGGCTTTTAATGGGTTTTGGTGAATATACCTTGAGACTACTAATAGGTAATTATCATCATTAACAGGCTCGCTTAGATACCTGTTTTGAAATAAGTGACCTGTTCTTCCATGATTGTGATTATGATATTGGGCATAGCCCACAGCTATTCTTCTAACAGAATCACCTACTTCTTCATTTCCTTCCTTGAGTAAAAGGTGAACATGATTAGCCATCAAACAGAAGGCTAAAATTAAAAAGTCACTTTTATTTTTCGCTAACTCAAGATATTTAAGGAATTTCTTATAATCTGTCTTTGTTAGAAATATGTCTCGTTTATCTATCCCCCTAAGCATTATATGATAAATTCCAGATTGGCTTTTTTCCCTGGCATTTCTTGGCAACTCATCACCTCAGTTCTTCGATAATAGAATATATAAGTCAATCAAAACGTCCCTCTGACTTGTTCTGCATAATCCAGCATATGATTGAATGCCTTAAGGTTGCCAAGAAAGTTTATGTGCGGATAACCGGCCAAAACATTTTTAAAGCGATAGCCACAACTCCACTCCCTGCTGCCCATCGATTTGATTACTCTAAAAGTAAATGGCAACGCAACTTCACTTTCTGAACGGTGAAACTCATGAGCGCTCAATCTATCACCTTTCCGGCCAAGCAAACAATCTTCAAGGAGGATTATATCTATGTAGCCAAAACGCTGCAGTTTTGAAGTAAGCCTGCTTTCACCATTCAAAACACCGGCCATTTTCTCCCCATCGACAGCATTACATAGATACATCATTCCCCCGCATTCAGCATAGATACAACCACCGGCAAAGGCATACTTTTTAATATTATCCAGCATTTTTCTGTTCGCACCAAGCTCATTGCGAAAAACCTCAGGGTAGCCTCCTCCCAGATAAAGCAGATCGCATTCAGGCAGCACACTATCAGCCAGTGGAGAAAAATAGACGACCTTACAGCTTTCTTCAAACAATTTCAGATTCTCCCGGTAATAGAAGGAAAAAGCCTTATCCCTGGCGATCGCAACTATAAGTTCTCTTCGCTGCAATGCAGGAAATGGTTTGCTCTCAATTTCAGCTGCAATCTCAAGCAAAGCTTTTAAATCGATATTGCTTTCAGCCTGCCCGGCCAGTGTTTCAATCTGTTCCTCCAGGCCCGCAATTTCCATACTCTGCACCAGGCCGAGATGCCTGCTCTTTAATTCCGATTGCTTTACCCGGGGCATATAACCGATTATCGGCAGAGAAGTATACTTTTCAATCGCTTCTTTCAGCATCAAAAAAACTTTCCGGTCTACTTTATTTAAAATAACAGCCTTAATTAATGAGCCAGAAAAATCAGACATCCCTTTGATTTTCGGCACTGCTGAAAACATCTCGCCGCTTGGGGCATAGATTAAAACAGCCGGAACCCCTAACTCCCTGCCCAGGTCAAAACTTGATCCGGTCAGCGTGTTGGCCATCCCGTCGAAATAACCCATTACCCCTTCAATTACACAGAAGTCACTATCTGCCATTGAAAGTGCCTGGCGCATACCAACCCTGCCCTGCAGGTGCAAATCAATATTACCGGCCGCCTTTCCGGAAGCAGCAGAAAGAAAAGCTGTATCAATATAATCAGGGCCGGTTTTAAAACAGGAAGGATTATAACCCCTGTTCTTAAGAGCCTTTACTATGGCCATTGTCACTGTGGTTTTTCCGCTTCCGCTAGACGGTGCAGCAAACATGATTGCCTTCATATAAGGATCATAGTTTTTAATCCTTACCCCTGTCAATAGCAGCCCTGATATACTGTGTTTGCTCAGTGATATTGTCACCCTAAGAATGTTCAGGGAAAATGTCACTATGAGAGAGGAAACCTATCACTTGACCCAAAAAGAGATGATGAAGCTTCAGGTAATTGAAAAGGCATTGGAAGGCATACTGACGGTTAAGGAAGCAGCAGAAGCATTAGGGCTGAGCGAGAGGCAGGTGAAGCGGCTGAAGAAAGGAGTAGCAATTGAAGGCCCATCATTTATTATTCACAAGAACAGGAGTCGTGCACCAGCCAATAAAATTGCAGTTGAGACGAAGAATGCGATTATCGACTTAAAAGCGTCCAAATACCAGAAGGCTAATTTCAGCCATTTCACAGAACTTCTAGTAGAGCATGAAAATGTTTTGGCCAGTCGAGCCACAATCCAGCGTATTTTAAACGGAGCCGGGATTAGCAGCCCAAAGAAGCACCGCAAGAAAAAGCAGTATCATCGCCGAAAGCGTAAAGCGCAAGCGGGGTTACTGGTTCAGATCGATGCCTCACCATTTGCCTGGCTTGGTGGTGATGAGCGCTACAGCTTACATGGGGCTGTCGATGATGCCACAGGAATGCTCTTAGGCCTTTATCTGAGCAAAAATGAGTGTTTAAATGGTTACTTTGCCTTAATGGAAAAAGTGATTGCCGGCTTCGGGATCCCCGCCCAGCTTTATTCAGACAGGCATACAATCTTCTTTGTGCCGAAAAAAGAGCCGCTTTCGATTGCAGAACAGCTGGCTGGCAAAAAAACTTCCCTTACGCAGTTCGGCAGGGCGATGGATGAGTTGGGCATTAAAGTTATTCCAGCCGGTTCCCCACAGGCCAAAGGCAGAATCGAGAGGCTCTGGGAGACTTTACAAAGCCGGCTTCCTGTAGAGCTTGAGCTGAAAGGGATAGCAGATGCGGAGCAGGCCAATTTGTTTTTCCCTGGTTATTGTCTTCGTTTCAATCAGCGTTTTGCAGTTGAACCGGCTTGTCCCGATTCAGTTTTTGCTGCTTTGGACCAGAGAATTAACCTTGAGCACATCCTCTGTGTCAAGGAAGAACGCAAGCTTGATGGTAATCATACTTTCTCTTTTAAGGGGCATTCTTACCAGATAAATCACCAAGGCCCTTCAGCACCGCCCAGGGCAAACATTACTGTCCTCTACAGCCCTAAGTTCGGGGTGATGG
>CAZCHW010000031.1:0-11374 GCA_964498375.1 uncultured Syntrophomonadaceae bacterium
GCGAACCAGCCTGGTATATCCGATTGAATGGCAAAGAGTTTCTTTTGAAAGCTGATACCCTGACCCCGATCGATGAGGAGGCACTCTCTTGAACCTGGAGCGGGCTAAATTAATATTGATCATTGCTTTTGCCGGGCTGAACCTGTTTCTGGCCTATCACCTTTTTTGGCCTGATTTTGGCAGGCTTACACGAATTGCAGTAAGCGATGAAGAGGTGAATCAGCTAGAAAGCTTGTTAAACGAAAATAATTACTTTCTCGAGACCAGCCTTGATCGATCAATGCGAACCGGGGCCTTTATAACCGTTTCGACATCTCTTAATTACCAGCGCTCCCTCTTGTTAAGGCTGCTCAGGGAAGGGGCTCAGTTCAGTCATTCCGACCAGGCCAATTTTTACCGCAAGGATGAGATTACAGCAATTATACATCCAACGGGTCTGATAAGAATAGTCTACACCCCGCCACAGCAGATTGTTGAAGACTCAACGACAGCAGACCGGCGGGAACTGCGTAACCAGGTGGAACAATACCTGAGAAACGAGCAATTTATGCCGGATGGAGCCGTTTTTGATTATCTGGAGCAAAATGATAAAGGCGATCTGATTTTTCACTATTATCAGGTTCTAGAAGAAGCACCAGTCTTTGCCGGTCATTTTAAGGTTACTCTTGCTGGCGACCGGCTTAAATCGATGGATATCTACTGGTTGACCCCCCTGGAGCGAGAACCTGCCCGGGAGATGGAAGTAATTACTGCACCGGAAGCGTTAACCAACTTTATCCACGATGTTGGCCCAAGCAGAGAGCCACAACAGATTACTGCCGTCAAACTGGGTTACTTCAGCGGAGAATACGATGCGGAAAAATGGGAAATACCCCCGGTCTGGAGAATAGTCTTGCAAAACGGTAAAATATATTATATTAATGCTTTTACCGGAAATCTTGAACAGGAAAGTGTTATTCCCGATCAGTTGCCCTGATCGGATTAGCTCGATAAAACGCCGAATTAACCATGGTTCGGCCTGGCTGGAGGTTACAATGGACAAATATGTTATTAAAGGCAGAACAGCCCTGGCGGGCCGGGTCAAAATAAGTGGCTCAAAAAATTCTGCTGTAGCACTGCTGCCGGCGGCAGTATTAAGCGGAAGTACAGTGCATCTCGATAATTTACCTGATATTACAGATGTGCGAACGATGATTGCGATTCTTGAAGATCTGGGGGTGTCAATTCGCCGCCGGGGCAGGAATGCCCTGGAATTAAAGCCTGGAAACCTGTCCAAGGTGGCCCCTGCATATGATCTGGTCAAAAAAATGCGGGCCTCCTATTACTTTATGGGAAGCCTGCTGGCGCGCTTTGGCGAAGCTGAGGTGCCCATCCCTGGAGGATGCGACCTGGGGCCGCGGCCGATTGACCAGCACCTGAAAGGTTTTGCTGCTCTGGGCGCTAAAAGCAGCATAGAACACGGGATGATCAGGCTCTGGGCTGACAAACTTACAGGAGCACGGATTTATCTTGACGTGGTCAGTATCGGTGCAACCATTAACCTGATGCTTGCAGCGGCTGCAGCTGAAGGTAGAACCGTCTTGGAAAATGTGGCCAAGGAGCCGGAGGTAGTCGATGTGGCCAACTTTTTGAATGCGATGGGAGCAACAATTCGCGGCGCCGGCACCGACGTAATCAGGATTGACGGCAGGCCGGAATTCTCAGGTGCCCGGCACACGGTTATTCCCGATCGTATTGAAGCGGGTACATTTATGCTGGCTGCCGCTGCTACCGGTGGCAACGTGCTGGTTGAAGATGTTATCCCCAAGCACCTGGAAGCAATTACAGCAAAATTACGCGAAATTGGAGTACAGCTTGAGGTCGAGCCCGAAATGATCAGGGTTGTCGGTGATACTACCCTGAGACCATCGGATCTGAAAACCTTTCCTTACCCCGGCTTTCCAACCGATTTACAGCCCCCGGCGATGGTTTTACTCACTGCTGCCCCGGGCTTAAGTGTAATTACCGAAAACGTTTTTGACGGTCGCTACAACCACGTAGATGATTTGAAGCGGATGGGTGCGCTAATTAAAGTAGAAGGGCGTACTGCATTAATCGAAGGCGGAGCGCCTCTGTCAGGTGCACCGGTCTCTGCTCCCGATCTTCGTTCCGGAGCAGCTTTAATTATTGCAGCGATTATGGCCGAAGGAACCAGTGAAGTAAGCTCAATTGAACATGTAGATCGGGGTTATGAAAAATTTGAAGAGAAATTAATCAATCTCGGCGCTTCGATTACCAGGGCAAAAGACAATCTGGCGATCAGTGAGTCAGGGGCTGGTGAGTGAAGGTACATCTGATAAGAGCAGCTTCTTTGGTTGTGTGACGCTTTACGCATTTTTATCTTTACGATAGACTGGTACAAAGGAGGGATGTTTTATGGAAGATGGTAATGGCGCTCCCCGCAGTGGGGGCTTTTGGAAATTTATCGGATATCTGGCATTTATAATTTTTGGCATTCTGCTAGGCGCGGGGCTGCTCTACGGGCTTTTTGCGCTCTATTTAACTCCGGCAACTGAACAGGTTGTTTCTGAAGAAGAAACAGCCTCGGAAGAACCTGCCCCTGTGATAGCCGAGGAGGAGTCCTGCTACGCCGACGTTGCTGAGTTGGCGTTGGCTGCAGTAGTTGGTGTTAATAAGCATCTGGAAATTGATCATTTTGGTGAACAGCGGCTTGAAGAAGTGGAATCCGGTTCGGGTGTGATAATTGAACAGTCCGGATATATTGTAACAAACCAGCATGTTGTTGAAGGTGCAGACAAGATTACCGTAGTGATTCCGGGTCGGGGCAGCTATGAGGCGGAATTAATCGGTGAAGATACTTTAACCGATCTGGCCTTGTTGAAGATAGAAGAAACCGGGCTGATTGCCCTCTCAATCGGTGATTCAGATCAATTAAGAGTCGGCGAGAGGGTTTTGGCCATAGGCAACCCCTTTGGTTATTTTCAACAGACTGTTACTGCCGGCATTATAAGCGCGGTCGGACGACAGGTCAGGGTGCCCGGCAGTGATTATGTCTATACGTTTTTGCAGACAGATGCCCTGGTTAATCCGGGGAACAGTGGCGGGCCGCTGTTAAATATGCGCTCAGAAATTATTGGTATCAATACAGCCAAGATTGCCCTGGTTGGTGTGGAAGGTATCGGGCTGGCAGTGCCAAGTAACACTTTAACCCGGGTGCTTGCTGATCTCTATGAGCATGGCCGGGTAATCAGGCCTCATCTGGGCGTGGTGATTGATGACTGGCTGCGTTATGGAGAAGGAGAGCCTGAAAGAGGAGTAATCATTGTCGAACTGGCTCCCGGTTCTTCTGCAGACCTGGCCGGATTGGCTCCGGGAGATATTATTGTCGCAATCAACGGGCAGGATGTTCATTACCTGGCGATGCTCTTTGATGTACTGTTTTCCTATTATCCGGGAGATATGATTACAATTACCTATTTCCGTGAAGGAATACGCAATGATGTAACCCTGACTCTTGGAGAAAGACCAGAGAATCTGCCGGCGCAAGTTGAAGTGGAGCAGCCGGAAGAAAACGGGGAGGACAGTGAAGAGAGTGAACCGGTAGATCCTGAACAGGATTCGGAGGAAGAAGAGGAAGATACATCGGAAAACCTGGAAGAGGAATAAGCGGAGGCTGAATTGAAAGTATTGTTTTTCTTTATTGACGGGGTTGGCCTGGGAAAAGAAGTGCCGGCTAACCCCTTCGTGTTTACAGCTACCCCGGGGTTGAACAATATCCTGGGTGGTGGAGACCTGACTGTGGAAAGATCCGGATACACCGGACCGGCAGCTACACTGACCGACCTTGACTCGTCTCTTGGAGTGCCGGGATTGCCCCAGAGTGCTACCGGGCAAACAACCATTTTTACTGGAGTAAATGCGCCGGCCTACCTGGGTCGGCATGCCAGTGGTTTTCCCGGCCCCGGGCTGCGCAAGCTATTAGCCTGTCGGGGAATATTTAAGAAACTGAAGGAAAAAGGGTACAGGGTTTGTTTTGCCAATGCCTACAGACCGCCCTTTTTTGATCAGCTGCGGCATGGTCTGAAAGGTGAACGATACTCCTGTTCCACTTTAATCACCTACTACGGCGAAGTACTCTTTCTTTCCCTTGAAGATATAAATCAGGGGCGGGCACTTTTTATGGACATCACCAACGACACCCTGCAGCGACTCGGATACAATGTTGACCTGATTTCACCTGAAACCGGGGCGGAAAGGCTGCTGCAGATTAGCACCAATTACGATTTTACCCTTTTTGAATATTTTATTAGCGACCTGGCCGGTCATACCAGGGACCGTAAAGAATCATCACGGGTAATATCTGTTCTGGATCGCTTTATCGGTACCCTGGCTGAGTTAAATGACCACGAAAAGCAACTCATCATTATCAGTAGTGACCACGGTAATCTCGAAGATTTAACTACTGGAGCGCATACTTGTAATCCAGTTCCCGGGCTTTTAATTGGTCCTGCAGATTTGCGCGGTTATCTTGCCCCCAGCCTTGGTAATTTAACTGATCTGCTCCCGGTATTCCGGAAAGCATTAGAATGGAAGGATGATTAAAATGCAAATTCACTCGCTTACGGTAAGCATGTTTGGGACAAATTGCTACATTCTCTCCTGCCCCGAGACCAGGGAAGCGCTCGTAATCGATCCCGGGGCAGAAGGTAAGGCTCTAATTGACAAAATTAAAGAGCTCAAGGTTGAAATTAAGTATATTCTTAACACGCACGGACATATTGATCATATCGGAGCAAACGGAAAGCTTAAAGCTGAATTTGATGTCCCTATTATTTTGCATAAGAAAGATTTGGAGATATATAATAACCCCGGGTTCGGCCTGGGCCTGGTTTTAAAAAAACAGCCTCACCCTGATTGGTTTATTGTTGAGGGTGACCAAATTAAATTTGGTAATTACAGTTTAACGGTGCTTGAAACACCGGGTCATTCACCGGGAGGTGTATGTTTTAAAGCAGATAAGCTGATTTTTTGTGGAGATACTCTCTTTGCCGGATCTATCGGCAGGTCCGATCTTCCCGGCGGTTCACAGGCTATACTGATGCAGAGTATTCGGACTAAACTGATGTCCCTGCCGGCTGAGACAAAAGTTTACCCCGGCCATGGGCCGGCAACCACTATCGGTCATGAAGCAGTGTCCAACCCTTTTATTGAAGGAACCTACCGTTAGAAAAAATATTTGCTCTTTGCAGGAGATAGAAAAAGTATCGAGAATAATAAATTACCGGTAGCTTGCAGGATAATCTGCCGTTGAGTATGGTTACACTTTCCAGGATACAGCATATCCCGGTTGATATTTCCCCCATAGATAATATAGAGATGAACAGGTTGATAAATTAGCTGCTGGACTGAAACAGCTTATTTAACCGGTTTTAACAGGAGTATTATGATCAATCCTTGGATGCAATTTGCACTTTGTGCTTTAGCAATAGTCCTCGCCGGCGGTCGCCTGACCCGGTCGGCAGCAGTGGTGGCTGAAAATACAGGCATAGGAACTGCCTGGATAGGGGCTTTGATGCTTCCCCTGGCTACTTCTCTTCCTGAACTGGTAACCACTATGCGAGCTGTAACAATCGATGCACCTGATTTGGCCATGGGGAATATATTCGGCAGCTGCCTGTACAATCTGGTCCTGCTGGCAGTAATCGATTTGCTTGAAGGTCGTGGCCCCCTGACTGCACGGGCCAGCCGGGGGCATATTATTCTCGCTTCTCTGAGCATTGTTACCGTTGCAACGGCGACGATTGGAATTCTGGGCCTTACTGTAACACAAATCGGCCCGGTCGGCGCAGAGACGCTGCTCATTGCCCTGGCCTATATATTCGGCAGCAGGCTGATCTACCGATATGAGCAGAAACATGCCGCACTGTTGCAGGGAGAAGATCCGCTTTATGACCAGAAAAACAAACAGTCTACCGGGGTCGCGTTGTTTCAGTTCCTGGTTGCTGCTGCTTTCATTGTCACCGCCGGGGTTTTGCTGACCGATGCTGCCGATCAAATTGCCCTGATGACCGGTTTGGGGCATACCTTTATCGGTTCAATTCTTTTGGCAATAAGCACTTCTTTACCCGAAACGGTTACCACTGTGACGGCGGTGCGCCTCGGTCTGCTTGACATGGCCGTGGCGAACGTATTCGGAGCAAACTTTATGAATTTATTCATTATATTTATAGCCGATCTATTTTATAGTCAGGGACCGCTGCTTGGCGCTGTTTCTGATCACCATATTTTGTCCGGACTCATGATTATACTGCTCAGCACTTTTGTTATTTTTGGTCTGACTTACCGGACAGAACGGAAAATAAGCCGTATCGGTTTCGACGTATTGCTGGTTTTGTTCGGTTATTTAATTGCGGTTTATTTGCTTTATTCGCTGGGCGGTAATTAATTAAAGGTGGTGTCGATTTGGATACTGGCAAGTTAAAGACTATGACATTAAATGAACTGCATCGGCTGGCCAAGGAACACGAAATCAAGGGCCAGTCTACCATGCGAAAACAGGAATTGATCGATAACCTGACCAAGCTGTTTTCAGAAAACGGGGAACAGGTAACATCATCAGGTATGCTGGAAATCATGCCCGACGGTTTTGGTTTTCTGCGTCGGAAGAAATACTTTTTCTCTGAAGATGATATTTATATTTCAGCTTCTCAGATACGGCGGTTTAATATGCGAACCGGCGATATCATCACCGGGCGGATCAGGCCGCCTAAGGATAATGAGCGATATTACGCTCTGTTGCAGGTGGAAAAGGTTAATGATGAAGATCCGGAAAAACTTTCCAGTCGCCCCGGCTTTACCTCACTTGTCCCGATTCATCCTGACGAACAGATTAAAATGGAAACTAAATCGCATATCCTGTCAACGCGGATCATCGACTTGCTAATACCGATCGGCAAGGGGCAGCGCGGCTTGATTGTATCGCCGCCAAAAGCAGGGAAAACAATGCTCCTGAAGCAGTTAGCGAATAGCATCTCTGTAAATCATCCGGAAATTGAGCTGATTATTCTTCTGATTGATGAGCGGCCCGAGGAAGTAACCGATATGGAACGCAGTGTAAACGCCGACGTTGTCAGCTCTACTTTTGACCAGAAACCTGAGAATCATATCCGTATTGCCGAGCTGGTTCTGGAACGTTCCCAGCGCCTGGTTGAGCAGGGTAAAAATGTAGCAGTTCTGCTTGACAGTATAACCCGCTTAACCCGGGCCTATAACCTGGTTATACCACCCAGCGGCCGTACTTTATCCGGTGGTATTGATCCCGGCGCTTTCTACAAGCCAAAACGCTTTTTTGGCGCAGCCCGCAATATTGACGGAGGCGGCAGCCTGACTGTGCTGGCAACGGCAATTGTTGATACAGGCAGCCGGATGGATGATGTAGTCTATGAAGAGTTCAAGGGAACCGGGAACATGGAACTGCATCTTGACCGCCGCATTGCAGAAAGAAGAATTTTCCCGGCAATTGATATTTCACGGTCCGGGACCAGACGGGAAGAATTGTTGCTCAGTGAGCGCAAGATAGAGCTGATGTGGGCATTACGCCGGGCAATGGGCAGCAGCACCAGTGTAGAATTTTTGGAAGCGCTGCTTGACCGGTTGAAAAAGACAAAAACAAACGAAGAATTCCTCAGCAACATGCATACCATGTAAATTCAAAGGGCATAATGCCTAGTATACTTTCAACCCGGGCAGTTCAGGGAAAAGATCTTGCAGTAAGAGCATCTTTATGCTATCATGTTGTTTCGGGAAGAGCGAAGGAGGAATTAACGATGAAAACCGGCATACATCCGAAGTACAACCGCATTAAAGTAACCTGTGCCTGCGGCGAAACTTTTGAAACAGGATCTACCAGCGATGAAATTAAGGTAGAAATCTGTTCCAAGTGCCACCCGTTTTTTACTGGTAAACAAAAATTTGTTGATACCGGTGGACGGGTTGAACGGTTTAAACGTAAGTACAACCTCTAGGTCAATTAACAGGGCAGAGCAGAAGCTCTGTCCTTTTTTAATTACAGGCCGCACCAATCGACTAACCTTATATCAGTTTGACAAAGGCGGTTATATTTTATGCCGCTGACCGGAGGCATGAATATGCTTGAAAAACTAGATTTTATTGTAAAAAGATATGAAGAACTGGAAAAACTGCTCAGCGAGCCGAATGTTATGGACGATCGGGACGAGTGGCTGAAAATGACGAAGGAAATCTCTTCGATCACTCCTCTTGTCGAGATGACCAGGCGTTTAAAAGAGGTTGAGGGCCAGCTTACAGAAGCGGTAGAAATGCTTGATGATACCGATGAGTCGGATATGGCCGATTATCTAAAGGTAGAAATTGAAGAGCTAAACCAGGAGAAAGAATCGCTGGCGAATGATTTAAAAGAACAGCTTTTACCCAAAGATCCCTACGATGAAAAGAACGTGTTCATTGAAATCAGAGCTGGAACCGGTGGAGAGGAAGCAGCATTATTCGCTTCTGACTTGCTGAAAATGTATTCCCGGTTTGCTGAAAAGAGTGGCTATAAAGTAGAAATTGTCGATGCACACCCAACTGATATCGGCGGATATAAAGAGGTTATCCTTGGCGTGGCTGGAAAAGGCGCGTACAGTCGGCTTAAATATGAAAGCGGGGTTCACCGGGTGCAGCGAATTCCTTCTACTGAATCGGGTGGACGTATCCACACCTCGGCGGCTACGGTAGCTGTATTACCTGAAGTAGAAGATGTGGAAGTGGAGATTAACCCTCAGGATCTGCGCATTGATACATTTTGCGCTACCGGGCCGGGTGGGCAAAGTGTCAATACAACCCAGTCGGCAGTGCGGATTACCCATGAGCCTACCGGGGTGGTAGTGAGCTGTCAGGATGAAAAATCGCAGCTGCAAAACAAGGAAAAGGCAATGCGCATTTTACGCAGCCGCCTGCTTGATAAATATATTTCTGAGCAAAATGCCGAACTGGCCCAGACCCGTAAAACTATGGTCGGCACCGGCGACCGCAGTGAAAGAATCCGCACCTACAACTTTCCCCAGAACCGGGTTACCGATCATCGTATCGGTTTAACCCTGCACAAGATGGATCTGGTGTTGGCCGGCGACCTTGATGAGATTATCGAACAGCTTGTGGCCGATGAGAGGGCGGAGCTGTTAAAAGTGGCGGGTGAATAATCAGTGAGCGATACAACAGTTAAGGAAGCTCTGGGCAGAGCTTCCTTTTCTTTGCGCCAGGCAGGCCTGGAACAGGCCGGGCAGGAAGCAGAGTTGTTGATGGTCCACTGCCTTCAGATCAGCCGGCTGCAGTTACGGCTAATTGAAGATCAGTTTCTGACAACCGGTCAGCTGAATTGTTTTAATGACATGGTTGCAAGACGCTGTTCAGGTGAACCGTTTGCATATCTGACCGGAGAAAGATACTTTTACGGACGTTCCTTTGCCGTTGATCAGCGGGTACTGATCCCGCGTCCTGAAACGGAACTACTGGTTGAGAGGGCGCTTGCCCTTAGCAATACCGATTCATTTCAGCAAAAAGAAAAGCTGAGTATAATTGATTTAGGTACGGGAAGCGGGGTGTTGGCTATTACCCTTGCGCTGGAACTACCTAAGGCTGAAGTGTGGGCTGTTGATCTATCTGCAGCTGCACTGTCAGTAGCCCGCAGTAATGCAGAAAAACATGGTCTGGCCGGAAAAATCAAATTTGCCGCAGGTAATTATTTTGCAGCTCTTCGGAGTAATGCGCCTTTGCGCTTTAACTTGATCCTGGCCAATCCTCCCTACATAACATCGGGGGAATTATGCACATTGCCGGATGATGTCAGAAATTATGAACCAAAACTTGCTCTCGATGGAGGGTTAACTGGCCTTGCAGGCTATGAGGCCATTATCAGAGAACTGCCGCATTGGTTGGCCAGCCCAGGTGCTCTGCTGCTTGAAATCGGCTGCGAACAGCAGCAGTCTGTAACCGGTTTGTGCGAGGCTGCAGGTTTATTTAAAACTATAACCTGTTATAGAGATCTGGCCGGTCTGCCGCGGGTAGTTGAAGCGGTGGGCTAGCTGTTTAAGGTTGATTAACTTTTTCTCTCAGGTTAAACCTTTTCCGGTGGAAGTGATTGTTAATTTGCCGTGCTTAACTCCTTTAACACCAATCAGACGGCTGGCCAGGTCTTTTGCTTCAGCGGCACGGCCTTTAATCACCATTACTTCCAGGCAGTGTTCGTGTTCAAGGTGGACATGCATAACTGAGACAATCATGTCGTGGTGATCATGCTGCAGCTCCAGCAGCAGGTCACTTAATCCCTTGACATGGTGGTTGTATATAATCGTAATTGTTCCGGCTACCTCTTCCTCATCATTTGACCAATCCAGTTCAACCAGCTGGTTGCGAATCAAATCCCTGATTGCTTCAGAGCGGTTTGGGTATCCTCTCTTTACAATTTCCTGATCCAGCCTGGAAAGCAGTTCTTTTTCCATGGATATACCAAAACGAATTAAACCGGGCAAGCATGTACACCTCCATCATAAATTCAACTGATTTGATTATAGCACAGTGAATTTCTTCAGGCAGAATCAGCAGGATTTAACAGAAGGTAAAATATTAACAAATCAGGCCGGGGCAATTGAAATAATTGGCTGCTTACATTATAATTACTGATGCATGGATAATATGTTTCTACCGACCTTTTTGGAGGGGTAGTATTTGTTTTGGAATATCGCTTTCAGCACCCTGGGTGGGCTGGGTCTTTTTTTGTTCGGCATTCAAATTATGGCCTCCGGTATGCAGAAGGCTGCCGGGGATCGTTTTCGCCGCATTCTCGAAGTTCTAACCAACAACCCCATTCTTGGTGTCCTAACCGGAATCCTGGTAACTCTCCTGGTTCAAAGCAGCAGTACCTCTACCGTTATGGTGGTAGGCTTTGCCAATGCAGGTTTGATGAACCTGGCCCAGGCGATTAGCGTAATCATCGGTGCAAACATCGGAACCACGGTAACTGCGCAGATCGTTTCTTTTAAAATTGGTGGTTTGGCTTTTCCGGCAATCGGGGTCGGATCGCTGCTCAATTTTTTTGGGCGACGTAAAATTCATCGTTACATCGGTCAGACTATCCTCGGATTCGGTCTGCTTTTTCTTGGAATGACCACTATGTCAGAGGGTATGAGCCCCTTAAGAGAACTTGATTTCTTTATTCGGATGCTCCAGGAATTCAGCGCTCATCCCATCCTTGGCATCCTCAGCGGTGCTCTATTTACAGCCCTGGTACAAAGCAGCAGTGCGTCCACCGGGGTTATTATTGCCCTGACCATGCAGGATTTAATACCATTTCAAGCTG